>JAYUUH010000438.1:0-9738 GCA_043754745.1 Lysobacter sp. | reverse complement strand
CGATGCCTACTGCTCCGGTTCGAACACCACGGCGGGCGTCATCACGGTTGAAGGCACCGCGCAGTGCTGCCGAGTCCCGGGCCGCTGATCCACGTTTTCATGTTCTGAAGAAAAAAGCCGGGTAAACCCGGCTTTTTTTGTGTCGCGTGGAACGCTTAGCGAAAGCAGAAATACCCCGGCATTGCAGGTCTGGGCGGCTTTCTGATCGGACCCTGTGAGATCGATGACAGATCGTTGGCCCCTTTCGCCGGCTTTTCGCGTACTCAGTCTATGTGCGGGTTGAATGTTCTGCTCGCCCACTCCCGGAGATTCAAATATGGCAAAAGTTACCCGTTATTCCAGCAGCATGTTAGCGCTCGCGCTGGTCGCTTTCGCGGCATCCGCATCCGCGCAGTCCCCCGGCCGTCAGGTTCCTGGCGAGCAACAGGGGCGCGCAGCGGTCTCCGCGGCCAAGATCTCGCCCGCAGAACGCGGCCAGTTGACCCGCCAGTTCGTGAACAAGTGGGGCAACTATGTCCAGCGCGTATATCAGGTGCCCGTGGGTACGTGGTCGAAGCGCATGGTGTCGAATTTCGTCGTCGCGGATGCCAGCAATTTCCGCAATGCGCTCCAGCGCGATACCTTCGAAGGCGCGATGGCCGAACTGACGGGCACCGGACATCGGCTCAGCGATGTCGCCGTCATTACCAAGCTCGCCTCGTTGAATACCGGCTCATCCAAGTCGCAGAGCACCGTGAAGACCCTGGGCGCTTTGAGCAACGATCTGGTCTTCACCCCGGTCGCACCCTGCCGCATCGTCGATACCCGCAGCACGGCGGCTGGCGCCATCGCGGCCAATTCGACCAGGAACTTCGTCGCGTTCGGCATTTCCAACTTCAGCAGTCAGGGCGGTAGCGCGACCAACTGCGGCGTGAACCCCTTGGCCGCCACCGCGGTTGCGATCAACTTGACTGCGGTCACGCCGGCCGCCGCCGGTTACGCCACTGCCTATTCGTTCGGCACCCCGCAGCCGACCGCCGCCAGCATCAATTACGCCGCCGGCGCCGTCGTCAATAATGCGCTGATCGTGCAGACGCCGAATCCGATCGCCGCGTTCGACTTCACCCTGTACACCCTCGCTTCGTCGCATTACGTGGCCGATATCGTCGGTTATTTCGCGCCGCCGGTGGCTACTGCGCTGCAGTGCGTGGAGACCACGAAAACCATCGTCAACATCGCTGCGGGCGGTACCGCGAATGCGGTCGCGCCGGCTTGCGTCACGGGCTATACCCAGACCGCGACCAATTGTGAGTCGTCGGACTGGCTCGTGCCGTTCGTGTTCATCAACGCCGGTACCTGCTCGGCGCGCAACAACAGTGCGGCTGCCCAGGATATCCGCGCTTCGCGTACCTGCTGCCGCGTGCCGGGTCGCTGATCGATCCAGCAAGCGTCGCAAACGAAAAGAGCCGGGGAAACCCGGCTCTTTTTTTTGTTGCGCAACGATAATCCGTCAGAGCGCCGCCTGGAGCTCCGGCAACAACTTGAACAGATCGCCGACCAGGCCGATATCGGCGATCTCGAAGATCGGCGCTTCGCCGTCCTTGTTGATCGCCACGATCGTACCAGCGTCCTTGATGCCGGTGAGGTGCTGGATCGCGCCGCTGATGCCGATCGCGATGTACAGCTCGGGGGCGATGATCTTGCCGGTCTGGCCGACCTGCATTTCGTTCGGCACGTAGCCCGCATCCACCGCCGCGCGCGAAGCGCCGACGCCGGCGCCGAGTTTGTCGGCCAGGTCGTAGATGATGCTGAAGTTCTCGGCCGAACCCACGCCGCGGCCGCCGGACACCACGCGGCTTGCGCTCTGCAGGTCCGGGCGATCGGATTTCCCTGCGGCCAGCCCAACGAAACGAGTGTGGGCTGGCAGGGCGGCATCGACGGACACCGCTTCGACGCTGGCGCTGCCGTCGCGGGCGGCTTCGGGCCAAGACGCGGTGCGCACGGTGGCGACCACGACTTTATCGGCGGCGGCTTCTACCGTGACGATGGCGTTGCCGGCGTAGATCGGGCGCTTGAAGGTGTGGCTGCCGTCGACGGCCATGATGTCGGAGACCTGCGACACGCCCAGCAGGGCGGCGACGCAGGGCATCAGGTCCTTGCCGAACGTGGTGCTGGGGCCAAATACATGGCTGTAGCCGCCTGCGAGCGCGGCGACCTGCGGCGCCAGTACCTGCGCGATGGCATTGGTGTTGGCGGCGTTGGTCACGGTCAGCACCTTGGCGACGCCGGCGATCTTCGCGGCTTCGGCGGCGGCGGCGGCCGGGTCGGCGGCCAGCACGACGATATCGATGGCGTCCGGGTTCAGCGCTTTGGCGGCCGACACGCACTTCGCGGTGGACGCATTGAGTTTGCCGTCGAGATGTTCACAAACAATCAGAACCTTGCTCATGGGAATGTCCATGTAGGGTGGGCCTTGGCCCACCATTGCGGAATGTCGGTTTGCGGCGGATGTAGGCCGGAGCGGCTTCGCTCATTGCGACCTCATCGAGGAAGTCGCAATGGTGGGCCAGGGGCCCACCCTACAGCAGGCCTTTGGCTTTCAACGCGGCGACCAGTTCGGCGGCGTCCTTCACCATCACGCCCTTGCTGCGCTTGGCCGGCGGCGCGTAGTGGGTGGTTTTCAGCGTGTCGCCGGATACGACGCCCAGATCGGCGAATTGAATGGTCTCCAGCGGTTTGCTCTTGGCCTTCATGATGTCCGGCAGCTTGATGAAGCGCGGCTCGTTCAGGCGCAGATCGGTGGTGATCACCGCCGGCAGATCGACTTCCAGTGTTTCCAGCCCGGCGTCGACTTCTCGCACCACCGTGGCCTTGCCGTCGGCGACGTCGAGCTTGCCGGCGAAGGTCGCCTGCGGTCGGCCCCACAGCGTGGCCAACATCTGGCCGGTCTGGTTGGCGTCGTCGTCGATCGCCTGCTTGCCCAGGATCACCAGATCGGGCTGCTCGCGTTCGATCAGTTTGAGCAGGGCGCGGGCGGCGGTGAGCGGCTGCATGCCGGCATCGCTGACGATGTGTACGGCGCGGTTCGCGCCCATCGCCAGACCGTTGCGCAGATGCGGCTGGGCGTCGGCCGGGGCGATGGTGACCACCACCACTTCGGTGGCGATGCCCTTGTCGCGCAGTCGCAGGGCTTCTTCCAGCGCGATGTCGTCGAAAGGATTGGGCGACAGCTTGACGCCGTCGGTGACCACGCCAGAGCCGTCCGGCTTGACCTGGATGCGGACGTTGTAGTCCACCACGCGCTTGTAGCCGACGAGGATCTTCATCGTTCGGGATGTCCTGGGAGCGGAAGAGGGGCCAGGCGATGTTCGATGCCTGGCCAAGACGGGAATTTTAGCGGTTCGGCGGGGCGGCTGCGACCTGGTGCTGATGGGATGTCAGGGAAGGCACGGCTCGGGCGACCTCGGTCGGTCGCTCCGATCAGGCCGCCTTGATGAGATCGGCCGCGCGCTCGGCGATCATGATCGTCGGCGCGTTGGTGTTGCCGCCGATCAGGCAAGGCATGACCGAGGCGTCGATCACGCGCAGGCCTTCGACGCCGTTCACCCGCAGCTGCGGGTCGACCACGGCCTCGGCGTCGTTGCCCATCCGGCAGGTGCCGACCGGGTGATAGACGCTTTCGGCCTTGGCGCGGACGAATTCGGCCAGTCCGGCGTCGTCAAGATCGTTGCGCGCCGGGAAGATCGGCGCGCCGCGATACCGATCGAATGCTTTCTGCGTCAGGATCTCGCGCGAGAGCTTCGCGCACTCGACCATCATCTTCAGGTCGAAGCCTTCCGCGTCGCCGAGGTAGTTGGCTTCGATCCGCGGCTTGTCGCCGGCGCGGTTGCTCACCAGCGACAGGCGGCCGCGGCTCCGTGGACGCAGGAAACAGGCGTGCAGGGTGTAACCGTCGCCCGGCAGGCGGTTGCGGCCGTGGTCGTCCAGCATCCCCGGAACGAAGTGGAACTGGATGTCGGCGCGATCGTCCGGGGCCAGCCGCGAGCGCGCGAAACCGCCGGCTTCGGCAATGTTGCTGGTGCCGGGACCGCGGTGGCCGCGCAGGTAGTAGTCGAAGGCGGTCCTGAGGTCGCTGATGCGGTCGTAGGTCACCCGTTCGGTCGAGTGGAACAGGGTGCAGATGTCGAGATGATCCTGCAGGTTGCCGCCGACGGCAGCGCGGTCGGCGACGACCGCGATCCCGTGCTTGCGCAGGTCGTCAGCCGGTCCGATGCCCGATAGCATCAGCAACTGCGGCGAATTGATCGCGCCGCCGCTGACGATGATTTCGCGCGTCGCCGGCTGGTGGAAGGCTCGGCCGCGCATGGCGTAGGTGACGCCGCTGGCGCGCCGGCCCTCGAAGGTGATGCGGCTGACGCCGGCGCCGGTGTGTACGGTGAGGTTCGGGCGCTGCCGGGCCGGGGCGAGGTAGGCCAATGCCGCCGAGCAGCGTGCGCCTTCGCGCTGGGTCACCTGATAGAAACCGACCCCGTCCTGCACCGCACCGTTGAAGTCGCGATTGTGAGCGAGGCCGATCTGCTGGCTGGCGTCGATGAACGTCTGCGACAGGGGGTTGGTGTAGCGCAGGTCGGAAACGCTGAGCGGACCGTCGCTGCCGTGGAAGGCGTCGGCGCCGCGGACGTTGCCTTCGGATTTCCTGAAGTAAGGCAGGACATTGTCCCAGTGCCAACCGGTCGCGCCCTGCGCGGTCCAGTCTTCGTAGTCGCCGGAGACGCCGCGGATGTAGCACATCGCGTTGATCGAACTGGAGCCGCCGAGCACCTTGCCGCGCGGCCACCACAGCGTGCGCTGATGAAGGTGCGGCTCAGCGGCGGTGTTGTAGTCCCAGTTCACGCCTTTCTGGTTGACCAGCTTGGACACCCCGGCGGGCATGTGGATGAAGGGGTGCCAATCGCGCGGGCCGGCTTCCAGCAGCAGCACTTTGACCGTGGGGTCCTCGCTCAGGCGGTTGGCGAGCACGCAGCCCGCCGAACCGGCGCCGATGATGATGTAGTCGAACACGCGAGGACCTTATGAAATCGTGTGCAGGCGACACTATGCCCGCCGCCTAGAGCAATTGCTCGGCGCGCGCGCCGGGTCTGCGGTTCGCAGCGCATGAGGCGGTCCGCGGGCCTGCTAGAGTGGCGACTCCGCATTGCACAGGTGGATGGCGGATGCCGCCGCAGCCCGACATGGACTCCGCGAAAGTCTCCGCACGGCCCGCCGTCGGTGCGTTCCAGGCGCTGCGACAGGAATTGAGCGAATCGCCGCCGCTGTGGTGGGCGCTGCTGTATTTCTTCAGCTTGCTGTGCGGCTATTACGTATTGCGTCCGGTGCGCGACGCGATGGCGGCGTCCGGCGATGTGGCCGCCGTATTCCCCGACGCCTGGATCGCATGGGCGCTCAGCCATGGTTTCCAGCTGAAGGACTTCGTTCTGCAGGCGCTGTTCACCGGAACCTTCGTGTCGATGCTGCTGCTGCAGCCGCTTTACGGCGCGCTGGTGTCGCGTTATCCGCGGCGGGTCTTCCTGCCGGCGCTCTACCTGCTCTTCATCGTCTGCCTGATCGGGTTCTGGTGGATCTTCGATCGCAACATCTCCGGCCGCGGCGCCCTGTTCTTCGTATGGACGGCGGTCTTCAACCTGTTCGCGGTCTCGGTGTTCTGGAGCTTCATGGCCGACGTGTTCGACAACGAACACGCCAAGCGCGTCTACGGCTATATCGGCGCGGGTGGCACCATCGGCGCGCTGCTGGGACCGGTGATCACCCGGTTGCTGGTGGACCGAGTCGGCGTCGGCAGTCTGCTGCTGGTGTCGGCGGGATTCCTGGTGGTCTGCCTGCTGTGCATCGTGCGACTGCGGCCGTGGGCGCGGCAGCGCGAACAGCGCAGCGGCCTAGTGGCCGATGGAGCGATGGGGGGATCGATATGGGCCGGGTTCAAGCTGGTGGCCAGCGATCCCTTGCTGCGCGGCCTTGCGCTGCTGATGTTTTTCGGCGTGGGCGTCGGCACGCTGCTCTACAACGAGCAGGCCGCGATCGTGAAGCAGTTCTATCCCACTTCCGAGGCGGCGACCAAGTACTACGCGCGGATCGATTTCCTGATCAATCTGTCCACGATCCTGATCCAGGTGTTCCTCACGCGCTGGCTGCTGCGGCGTTTCGGCGTGGGGCCGGTGCTGCTGATTCCGGCCTTCGCGATCACGTTCGGTTACTGCCTGCTGGCGATGTCGCCGCTGCCGCTGCTGGTGGCGGCGGTGCAGATCGCCACCCGCTCGGGCGAGTTCTCGCTGGGCAAACCCGGCCGCGAGACGCTCTACACCCGGGTGGATCGCGAAGCGCGCTACAAGGCCAAGGCTTTCATCGACACCGCGGTGTATCGCGGCGGCGACCTCACCTACGTCTGGCTGCACAAATGGCTGGCGATGTTCGGCAGCCGGGTGGTGTTCGCCGCGGGTATCGGCATCGCCATCGCCATGAGCCTCAGTGCGTGGCAGGTGATCCGCGCGCAGCGCAAACTGCCGCAGTGATGCGCGATCATCGCGGTCCGCGGCAATATCTTTCTTCGTTTTCCGACAGGAGCTTTCGATGCCGCCGATCGCCGTTGCACTGATCGTGCTCGTCGCGTTGTTGCACGTGTATTTCCTGGTCCTCGAAATGTTCCTGTGGACCACGCCGCAGGGCATGAAGGTGTTCCGCAACACGCCGGAGAAAGCCGAGATCACGAAGGTGCTCGCCGCGAACCAGGGCCTGTACAACGGATTCCTCGCCGCCGGCCTGCTCTGGGCCGCGTATGCCGGCAAAGTCGACGTTGCGCTGTTCTTTCTTGGCTGCATCGTCGTCGCGGCGCTGTACGGCGCCTACAGCGTCAGCAAACGCATCTTCTACGTGCAGGGCCTGCCGGCGATGGCGGCGATCGCGGCGCTGCTGTAGGGCTGAGAGTCTGCCCCCCAAAAGTCTGCCGATCTTTTCGTAGAGCGGCCTTCAGGCCGCTGAAAGGTGATGCGATGCTTGAAAGCAGCGGCCTGAAGGCCGCTCTACGAGGGCTGATGCGATGATTCTGGTGGATCTCCCGTTGTGATCAGCGCGCGGGGCGCGGCGACATCCACATCGAGATCGTGGCCCGGAACACCACGTCGCCGGCATCGTCGGTCAGCACGACGTCCACCGGCAGCGGGTAGCCGCTGTCCGCCGCGACGATCGGGATCGCAGGCGTCGCCACGCCGCGGATCGTGCCCATCGCTTTCTTCACGTATTCGACGGTCATGCCCTTGGGAATCCAGCGCATCGAATCGGGCAGGCTGACCTCGGTCATCATCCCGCCGGTCAGCTCGGCGAGGTTGCACATCGCGATTGCGTGCACGCTGCCGATGTGGTTGGTGATGCCGCGGTGCCTGCTCAGGCGGGCGACGCAGCGCCCTGGTTCCAGCACTTCGATCCGCGGCGAGATGCTGCCGAAGTAGGGCGCCTTGAAGCAGATGGCGCGGGTGAACAGCCAGTGCCCGGCGGGCCAGCGGCGCATGCGTTCGTACAGGGCGAGGGTCTTGTTGGCCATCGTGCGGTCCCTTGGATATGGCGCTTGAAAAGAGAACGCCGGGACTGGCCCGGCGTTCGCGTGTTAGCTGCGACTGCGTCGCCGGACCCGTGCGTCAGGCGGCGGCGCGCTGCGTCCTGGGCTGCGCGTCGTCGATGTAACCGGCCGAACGCAGTTCCCACGACTCGAAGTCGTCGACCATGATCGTGTCCAGCGTCATCTCGCGCAGCTCATCCAACTGTTTGCGCTCATCCGCGGTGATCCAGCCTTCGCGCACGCCCTCGTCGAGCTGTGCGGGGAAGTCGAGCGCCTCGATCTCGCTGTTCTTGAGCGCCTTGAGGAACTTCCGCTCCACCGGTTCGGCCAAGATCATCTTCGGCAGATAGCTGTTGACGCGGCCGGCCGGGTTGTTCTCGCAGGGCTCCAGGAACATGTCGCTGGCGAGGCGGTCGCGGGCTTCGCAAGGCGTCATCAGCAGGCTGGCGGCGCGGTGGCCCAGACGGTCGCTCGGCGCTTCCGCACGACGGCCCCACGGGAAGATCACCAGCCATAGCAGCCAGCCGACCGGACGGATCGGGAAGTTGCGCAGCGCGCCGGACAGCGCCAATTCGATGCGGTGGATCGCGTCGTGGAACGCCCAGGCCAGCAGCGGGTGATCGGCGACCGGACGCCCCTGATCCTCGTAACGCTTCAGCATCGCGCTGGCGATGTAGAGGTGGCTGAGCACGTCGCCGAGGCGGCCGGACAGCGATTCCTTGAACTTCAGCTTGCCGCCGAGCAGCAGCATCGAGGTATCGGCCATCACCGCCAGCGCCGCCGAGTAGCGGTTGAGCTTGCGGTAGCAGCGGCGGGTGTACTCGCCGCCCGGCGTGGTGCCGATGCGCGAGCCGGTCAAACCGAACCACCAAGCACGCACCGCGTTCGAGATCGCGTAGCTGATGTGGCCGAACAGCGCACTGTCGAACTGGTCGATCCGCTGTTTGGGATCTTCCAACTGCGCCGATTTCATTTCCTTCATCACCCACGGGTGGCAGAGGATCGCGCCCTGGCCGAAGATCATCAGGCTGCGGGTCATGATGTTCGCGCCTTCGACGGTGATCGCGATCGGCGCTGCCTGCCAGGCGCGGCCAGCGTAATTGCGCGGGCCGAGGATGATGCCCTTGCCGCCGTGGATGTCCATCACGTCGCGCGCGACTTCGCGGCCCATCTCGGTGCAGTGGTATTTGGCGATGGTGGACGGCACGGCCGGATTTTCGCCGCGCGCGACCGCGGCCGCGGTGGCTTCGGCCAACGCGCTGCAGGCGTAGGCGCGGCCGCCGATGCGGGCCAGCGCTTCCTCCACGCCTTCGAAGCGGCCGATCGACAGACCGAACTGCTTGCGAATGCGGGCGTAAGCGCCGGTGACGATGGCGCCCATCTTCGAACCGCCGCTGGCGGTGGAGGGCAGGGTGATGGAACGGCCGATCGACAGGCATTCCATCAGCATGCGCCAGCCCTGGCCGGCATAGTCTTCGCCGCCGATCAGCTGGCTCAGCGGCACGAACACGTCCTTGCCGATGATCGGACCGTTCTGGAACGGCGCGTTCAGCGGGAAATGGCGGCGGCCGATCTCGAGGCCGGCGGTGTCGCGCGGCACCAATGCAAGCGAAATGCCGATGTCCTTCTTGTCGCCGAGCAGGCCGTCCGGGTCGTACATGCGGAAGGCGACACCGATGAGCGTGGCGACCGGCGCCAGGGTGATGTAGCGCTTGTCGAGCGTGAGGCGGATGCCTAGCACGTTGGCGCCGTTCCATTCGCCCATGCCGACGATGCCGTAATCAGGGATGGAGGTGGCGTCGGAGCCGGCGAACGGGCCGGTCAGCGCGAAGCACGGGATTTCGCGGCCATCGGCGAGGCGCGGCAGGTAATGGCGCTTTTGTTCCTCGGTGCCGTAATGCATCAGCAGTTCGGCCGGACCCAGCGAATTGGGCACGCCGACGGTGGAGCTGAGCACCGAAGAGATCGGCGCCAGCTTCTGGATGACCTTGTGGTTCATCAGCGCAGAGAAGCCGAGGCCGCCGTATTCCTTCGGAATGTTCAAGCCGAAGAATTTGTGCTGCTTCACGTAGTCCCACAGCTGGGGCGGCAGATCGGCGCGGACGTGGGTGATTTCCCAGTCGTTGGTGATCCGGCACAGATCCTCGACGGGC
>JAYUUH010000437.1:0-3248 GCA_043754745.1 Lysobacter sp. | reverse complement strand
ATCGTGAAGTAGCCGGGTTTGGGTTTGGGGTTGCCCGCCTTCGGCAGGAAATAGACGAGACCATCCGCGACCTCGCCGGCATCGACGCTCTGTTTCTGCCCGGCGGCGAGTTCGAGCTTGCCCTGGATCGAGATCGTCGCTGCGGGCTTCGCGGCCGCAGGTTTGACTGCGGCGGGCGCCTTGGCGGCCGGCCGGGGCTGTTTCGGTGCGGCCGCGGCTGGCTTCGGTGCTGCGGTGGCTGCCGCATCCGGCTCGGCAGCGACCGGTTCCGTCGGCGCGACGACTTCGGCAGGCGCCGCCTCTGCGCGCACGGGATCCGCGGCAACGGCCGGGTTCTGCGCGCGGATCGGCATCGCGATCGCCGCGACGAATGTCAGCAGGGCGGCCAGGCCGGTCCCTGAGTGCTTCAGCATACGATTTCCCCTTGTTTGGATATGCCCGGTCAGCGTTGCCGTTGCGACGGCTTCCGTGAGCACAACTGGATACGCACGGACAGATGCTCCGGATGCATCCGCTGTACACAGCGCGCCGCCTGTAAGGATACCCTCTGCAACGGCTCGGGCGCGCCGGACGGGCCCTGCCGGCACGCCCATGCAAAAGCGCTTCGCACGCTCTACACTTGCCCGCTTGCGGCCTGTACCTGCCGCTCCGGCAAGCCGCTGACGCCAGACGATTCAAGGGCTTGCAACATACTTTGGCGTATCGGAGCCCTCCGACGCCCGCGCACTGGAGCTTCCGATGATCTTCGAACACATCGAAAACAATGGCCACGAACAGGTCGTGTTCTGCCACAACAAAGATGCCGGGCTGAAAGCCATCATCGCCATCCACAACACGGTGTTGGGCCCCGCGCTGGGCGGCCTGCGGATGTGGCCGTACAAGACCGAGCAGGACGCGCTGAACGACGTGCTGCGCCTATCCCGCGGGATGACCTACAAGAACGCGGTCGCCGGCCTGAACATCGGCGGCGGCAAGGCGGTGATCATCGGCGACCCGTCGAAGGACAAGTCCGAAGCGCTGTTCCGCGCGTTCGGCAAATTCGTCGATTCGCTGGGCGGCCGTTACATCACCGCCGAAGACGTCGGCATCGACGTCAACGACATGGAATACGTGTACCGCGAAACCGAGTACGTCACCGGCGTGCACCAGGTCCACGGCGGTTCGGGCGACCCGTCGCCGTTCACCGCCTACGGCACCCTGCAGGGCCTGATGGCCACGCTCAACAAGAAGTACGGCGACGAGGAAGTCGGCCGCCACAGCTACGCGGTGCAGGGCCTCGGCCACGTCGGCATGGAATTCGTCAAACTGCTGAAGGAACGCGGCGCGAAGATCTTCGTCACCGACATCAACAAGGATCTGGTGGCCCACGCCGTGGAAGAATACGGCGCCGAGGCGGTGGGCCCGGACGATATCTACGACGTCAATGCCGATGTGTACTCGCCGTGCGCGCTGGGCGGCACCGTCAACGAACACACTCTGCCGCGCCTGAAGGCCAAGATCATCTGCGGCGCCGCCAACAACGTGCTCGCGAACAACGCGATCGGCGACGAAGTGCAGAAACGCGGGATCCTGTACGCGCCGGATTACGCGGTCAACGCCGGCGGCGTGATGAACGTGTCGCTGGAAATCGACGGCTACAACCGCGAACGCGCGATGCGGATGATGCGCACGATCTACCACAACCTCGCGCGCATCTACGAGATTTCCGACCGCGACGGCATCCCGACCTACCTGGCCGCCGACCGTCTGGCCGAAGAGCGCATCTCGGCGATCGGCAAGCTCAAGCTGCCGATGGGCCGCAGCACGCCGCGCTTCCTCGGCCGCATGCGCGGACATTGATTTCCGGCTCCGCCGGAAATCACCCAAAGTTTGCTTCGCAAACCTTGGGCCCCATGCTTCTGTGCCCCGTGCTTCACTGCAACATACCCCCCGCCGCTGCCGCGGCAGCCCCCTTGACTCAAGGGGGCTTTCGCTCCGTCGAGTTTCTTGATCGATCCCAAGGATTTGAAGATGCGCCCGTTCCCGCTTGGTGAAGACATCGATGCGCTCCGCGACGCGGTCCGTCGCTTCGCCGAGGCCGAGATCGCGCCGCGCGCGGCGCAGATCGACGAGGAAAATGCGTTCCCGCAGGATCTGTGGCCGAAGCTCGGCGAGCTGGGGCTGCTCGGCCTCACCGTCGCCGGCGAATACGGCGGCAGCGACATGGGCTACCTCGCGCATCTGGTCGCAATGGAGGAAATCTCGCGCGCGTCCGGCTCGGTCGGCCTGAGCTACGGCGCGCACTCCAATCTGTGTGTGAGCAATCTCTACGCCAACGCCAACGAAGCGCAGTGCCGGAAATACCTGCCGAAACTGTGCAACGGCGAATGGAAGGGTGCGCTGGCGATGAGCGAACCCGGTGCGGGTTCCGACGTGGTCGGTTCGATGCGCTGCACCGCAGAGCTGCGCGGCAATGTCTGGATCGCTAACGGCAACAAGATGTGGATCACCAACGGCCCCGAGGCCGACGTGCTGGTGGTCTATATGCGCACCGCCGGCAAAGACGCCGGCAGCCAGTGCATGACCGCTTTCATCGTCGAAAAGGGCATGAAAGGCTTCAGCACCGCTCAGAAGCTCGACAAGCTGGGCATGCGCGGCAGCAACACCTGCGAACTGGTATTCCAAGACTGCGAAATCCCGGCCGAAAACGTGCTCGGCGAAGCGCAGCAGGGCGTAAAGGTGCTGATGAGCGGCCTGAACACCGAACGCCTGGTGCTGAGCGGCGGCCCGATCGGGCTGATGCAGGCGGCGATGGACATCGCCCTGCCCTACGTCCGCGAGCGCAGGCAGTTCGACGCCGCCATCGGCACTTTCGGCATCATGCAGGCCAAGATCGCCGACATGTACACCGCGCTGCAGTCGTCGCGCGCGTTCGCCTATCAGGTCGCGCGCGATTACGACGCCGGCCACAAGTCGCGCATCGACGCCGCGAGCTGCCTGCTGCACGCCTCCGACGCCGCGGTGCAAGTGGCGCTGGAAGCCATCCAGACCCTCGGCGGCAACGGCTACATCAACGAATACCCGACCGGCCGCCTGCTGCGCGACGCCAAGCTCTACGCCATCGGCGCCGGCACCAACGAAATCCGCCGCATGCTGATCGGCCGCGAACTGTTCAACGGCCACAGCTGAGCGCACGCCCGATCCGGCGACGACGCGCGCCGATTGTCCTGTTTCGGCGCCCTTAGTCGTTTGCCTGAAGGGTCCGCCCG
>JAYUUH010000436.1:0-3256 GCA_043754745.1 Lysobacter sp. | reverse complement strand
CGGTGGATGCGCACCGCTTGCGCGAAGCGCTGGCGCAGACCTTGCCGGAATATATGGTGCCTGCGGCGTACGTGGCGCTGGCGGCATTGCCGCTGACCCCCAACGGCAAGCTCGATCGGCGGGCATTGCCCGCGCCCGATGGTTCGGTCTCGATGCAGCGTAATTTCGAAGCGCCGCAAGGGCCGGTCGAAACCGCACTCGCTGGGATATGGAGCGAGATTCTGCAGGTCGGGCGGGTGGGCCGATTCGACAGTTTCTTCGAGCTCGGCGGCCAATCGCTGCTGGTCGTGCGGATGATCTCCCGCGTGCGCCAGTCGCTGGGCTTGAACCTAGCGCTGTCCAGCGTGTTCGCCCATCCGGTCCTGCACGACTTCGCGCGCGTGGCCAGCCAAGCGCAGACGGCAGCGTTGCCGGCGCTCGTGCCGACCGCGCGGCCGGACGATATGCCCCTGTCTTTCGCACAACAACGTCTGTGGCTCGCGGCGCAGTTCGGTGAGGACGCCAGCGCCGCGTATCACATGCCGATCGGCATGCGGCTGCGCGGCCGACTCGACCAGGCCGCATTGCGAGCGGCCCTGGACGGCATCGTGCGGCGTCACGAGGCGCTGCGCACCGCTTTCGGAATCGTCGACGACCAGCCGGTGCAGCGCATCGGCGCGGTGGCGCCTTTCGAACTGGGTTATCAGGATCTGGATCTCCATGCCGACGAACGCGACGCTGCGATCACGCACTGGAGCGGCGTAGAGGCGCGCGAGCCCTTCGATCTCAACCGCGGTCCGCTGTTCCGCGGCCGTCTGCTGCGGCTGGACGAACAGGACCATGTGCTGCTGCTCACGCTGCATCACATCGTCTCCGATGGCTGGTCGCTGGGCGTGCTGACCGAGGAGCTGAGCGCCCTGTACCGCGCTTACACGATCGAAGGGATCGCGCATGCGCACGACCCCTTGCCGCCACTGCCGGTGCAGTACGCGGACTACGCATTGTGGCAACGGCAATGCATGGATGCTTCCACGCAGGAACATCTGCTGTCCTACTGGCGGCAGCAGCTCGCCGGTGGGCCATCGATGTCCACCCTGCCGAACGACTTCCCGCGTCCCGCAACGAAAGGTTTCGTGGGCGGCATGATCCATGCGCGGATCCCGCAGGCGACGACCGCCGCCCTCAACGAACTGGCCGCGGGTCATTCGAGCACGCTGTTCATGGTGCTGATGGCGGCCTTCAATGTCGTGCTTTCGCGCTACACCGGCCAGACCGATCTCAACGTCGGCACTGTGGTCGCCAATCGCGGCCGCGCCGAAATCGAACCACTGATCGGCCTGTTCCTCGATACCCAAGCGATCCGCACGCGGCTCGACCCGGCACAGAGCTTCGAATCGCTGCTCCAGCAGGTGCGCGCGACGCTGATCCAGGCTTACCTGCATCAGGATCTGCCGTTCGACAAACTGCTGGAAACGCTCAAACCGGTGCGTCGCCCGGGCGTTCCGCCGATCTTCCAGATCATGGTGCAGATGCAGAGCCTGCCCGATCCGGTCCTGAACCTGCCCGAGCTGAGCATGGAGGAACTGCCGCTGACCGAGCATACCGTCAAGTTCGATCTCACCCTGTATGTGAACGAACGCGATGGCGCGATCGACATCGCCTACGAATACGATGTCGCCCTGTTCGAAGCCGCCACCATCGAACGTCTGGCCGCTCGCTTCACCCGGCTGCTCGGCGCCGTTGCGGCTGCGCCGCAGACGCGCATCGACGCGTTGGGCATTCCGGAGCCATTGCCAGCCGCCGCGTACGAGATCGTTGCGACACCGGAGGTGGACGCGCACTGCAATCTGTCGCCGCGGCAGCAGCGGTTGTGGTCGATGGAGGTATCAGAAACCGACAGGGCCAACGAAGCCGCGCCGGCGTTTCACAACCTTCCGCTGTTGCTGGAATTCGACGCTGCAGTGTCGACTGCGCAACTCGAAGCAGCGTTGAACGTGGTGGTTGCGCGCCATGAGGCGCTGCGCACGCGGATCGAGAACGACGGCCCGTCCGTCCGGCTGCGCGTGGACCCGCATGCGCCCCTGCCTCTCGCGCAGATCGAGCTCGAAGACGGCCAGACACCGATGGCGCGAGCCCTGATCGAGGTGGGACGATCGTTCCGGCGCCATCGCGCATGGCCGATCCGTGCCGCACTGCTGCGCGATGGCGGAGCCAATGCATGGCTCTGCATCGTCGTCCATCACATCATGGTCGACAGACGCTCGCTGCAACTGATCGCGCAGGACATCGTTATCGCCCTCGCAGCGATCGAGAAAGGACAGGTACCGACATTACCGGCGCTGCCGCTGACTTCCGGCGATCACGTGCGCTGGCAGTCGACGCTCGGCGTCGACGTGCTCGAACCCGTGCTGATGTACTGGAGGCAACAACTGCGTGGACGCCTGCCATCGCTCGAACTGCCGTCGAGCCGGCCGCGTGCGGCGATGCAAGGCTTCACGGCTGGCCGACACTGCTTCGCCATCGACACTGAGCTGAGAAAGCGTATGCAGGTCTTTGCGCACGACTGCGACGTGAGCATCGAAGACGCCCTGCTTGCCGGTTTCACGGCGTTGCTTCGACGCTACAGCGGCCAGGATGAAGCGGTTGTCGGCACCCATGTCGCGGGCCGCGATCCGTCCGGGCTGCAGGCGGTCGTCGGATTGCTGGACAATCTGTTGCCGCTGCGTCTCGCGATGCCTGCCGAATGCGATTTCGAGACCTTGTCGACGAACGTGGCGCGCACGCGCGAGCGTGCGGTGCTGCATGGCCAGGTGCCGTTCGACCTGGTGTCGGCCAGACTCGATCTCGACCGGGACACCAGCCGTAACGGGCTGTTCGAGGTCGTCTTCCAGTACGACGCGCATGCCGGGCAAGTGATCGATGCCGGCGCTGTCGTGGCCCGGCCGGTGGAAACCAACCTCGGCTATGGCCGCTACGATCTGCATCTGCTCTTGTTCCCGGGCGATGGCGGTTTCGAAGCGCGTCTGGTCTACAACGCCGAGCTCTTCGATGCTGGTCTGATTGCGCAGATGATGCGCCACTTCGTGCGCCTGTTGCAGGCGATGGTCGCGGATCCGCGGTCCCGTATCGATGAAGCGCCGCTGCTCGATGCCGCCGAGCAATCGCGTCTGTGCGTGGAGTGGAACGCGACGGATCGTGCGTATTTGCAGGACTGCGCGCATGAGCAGTTCTCGGCGCAGGCGGCGCGCACGCCGGATTCGGTGGCGCTCCGGTACGA
>JAYUUH010000435.1:0-3260 GCA_043754745.1 Lysobacter sp. | reverse complement strand
ATCGCCCGCGAACTGGCCGCTGCCGCCTTCGATTCCAAACTGTCGCTGCCCATCGCCTGGACCGACAGCTGGGGCCGCGAACACAAAGAAATGGTCGGACGCCCGGTGTCGATGCACGCGATGCGCGGAATCAGCGCGCACAGCAACGGCTTCCACACCTGCCGCGCGCTGCACGTGCTGCAGATGCTGCTGGGCGCGGTGGACGCGCCGGGCAGCTTCCGCTACCAACCACCGTTTCCCAAACCGGTGCCGCCAGCGAACCGTCCCGGCAAACTGCGTCGCGACAATGGCACGCTCGACGCCGCACCGCTGGGTTTCGTGCACGGGCCGGAAGATCTGGTCGTGGATAAGGACGGCCAGCCGCGGCGCATCGATCATGCGTTTTCGTGGTCCTACCCGCTGTCCGCGCACGGCCTGCTGCACACGGTGATCCGCAACGCGCATGCCGGCGACCCGTACAGGATCGACACGCTGCTGATGTTCATGGCGAACATGAGCTGGAACTCGGCGATGAACACGCGCGAGACCATCCGCTGGCTCACCGACAAGGACGCCAGCGGCGAATACAAAATCCCGCGGATCATCTACAGCGACGCCTACGCCAGCGAGATGGTGGCTTACGCCGATCTGGTGCTGCCGGATACGACATACCTCGAACGTTTCGATGCGATCAGCCTGCTCGACCGGCCGATCTCCGACGCCGACGGCGCGTCCGACGCGATCCGGCATCCGGTCTTCGACCCGGCGACGCAGCTCGGCAGCGATGGTCGCCCGCGCGACGTGCGCGGCTTCCAGTCGGTGCTGCTGGACCTCGGCGCGCGCCTCGGCCTGCCGGGCATGACCGATGCGGACGGCATGCCGGCGTATCGCGACTATGCCGACTACATCACCCGCCACGAACGCGCGCCCGGCGTCGGCCTGCTTGCCGGCTGGCGCGGCGCCGACGGCAACGAAACCGGCAAGGGCCAGCCGAATCCGCAGCAACTGCAGCGCTACATCGAGCACGGCGGTTTCTGGCACGCGCCGATCCCCGAATCCGCGCGCTATTACAAGATGGCGAACCGCGATTATCTGCAGTGGGCGCATCGCTTCGGTTTCATTGCGACGACCGCACCGGTGGTGCTGGAACTGTATTCGGAGACGCTGCAGAAGTTCCGCCTCGCCGCCCAGGGCCACGGCGCGCAGCAGCCGCCGGACGAACATCGCGAGCGCGTGGCGACGTATTTCGATCCGCTGCCGATGTGGTACGAACCCTTTGAATCCGCGCAGAACGAGGCCGCTGAACGACAAGATCACGCTGCAAACGAACGAAGCGACTCCCGCACGGCCATCACTCCCCCTCTCCCGCCCGCGGGAGAGGGATGGGGTGAGGGTGTGTCGGCGCCTGAAACGCCCTCATCCGACGCTTCGCGCCACCCCGGATCGGGTCCGGGGCAGGTTCTTCTCCCGGCGGGAGAAGGGAACAGCCGATTCCCGCTGTCCGCCATCACCCAGCGCCCGATGTTCATGTACCACGCCTGGGGATCACAGAACGCCTGGCTGCGGCAGATCACCGCGCGCAACTGGCTATACCTGCATCCCGACACCGGCGCGCGCTACGGCATCGCCGACGAAGACTGGATCGAAGTGTCGTCGCATCACGGCACCATCACCGTCCAGGCGAAGTTCGCCGGCAACGTGCAGGCGGATACGGTGTGGACCTGGAACGCCATCGGCAAGCGCAGGGGCGCGTGGAAACTCGCGAACGACGCGCCGGAGGCGGAAAAGGGCTTCCTGCTCAATCATCTGATCTCCGACATCACCCCGCGCGGCGATTACGCCAACGCCGATCCGGTCACCGGCCAGGCGGCGTGGTTCGATCTGCGCGTGTCGATCCGCAAGGCCGACACCGCCGGCGTCAGCGCGCCGCAGTTTCTGCCCGTCGCGAGCGACGCCGCCGACAACGCGCCGCTGCGTTATGGCGCGGCGATGCGCGGGAAGGATCGCGCATGACGGCCGTGCATTCGACCGCTCGCCGCATCGCCGGCTGGACCTGCATCGCGCTCGGCAAGATCGGAAGCCTGTTGCTGCTGTGGGCGATCGTCACCGGCGCAGAACGCGGCTTCGGCGACGATGCCTCGGGAACGGATGGATTGTTCGGACTTTTCGGAATCGCGCCGCTGTTCGCGATGACGCTCGGCGCCGTGGTCATCGGTGTCTGGATCCTGATGGGCAGCGAACGCGCATGACCGACCTGCCGCCGCCGTCGAAAGTGAAACTTGGCCTGGTGATCGACCTCGACACCTGCGTCGGCTGTCATGCCTGCGCGGTCAGCTGCAAGCAATGGAACGCGGGCGGCATCGCCGGGCCGCTTACCGACGAACAGCCCTATGGCAAGGATCCATCGGGCGTGTGGTTCAACCGGATCCACAGTTATGAAGTGGCGGCTGAAAATTTCCTTCTCCCGTCGGGAGAGGGTCGAAGTCGCCTACTGGCGACTGAGGGCAGGGCGTATGAGGGTACGGTTTCAGGTTGCGGCTCATCGCTTGCGCCGAACCCTCTCCCCAACCCCTCTCCCGGCGGGAGAGGGGCCCAACCCGCCACCACCCTGCCCGCTCTAACCCTGCATTTTCCGCGCAGTTGCCTGCACTGCGAAACCCCGGCCTGCGTGACCGTCTGCCCTACCGGCGCCAGCTACAAGCGCGCCGAGGATGGCATCGTGCTGGTCGACGAAGACAAATGCATCGGCTGCAAACTGTGCTCATGGGCGTGCCCCTACGGTGCGCGCGAGTACAGCGCGGTCGAAGGCGTGATGAAGAAATGCACGCTCTGCGTCGATCGCATCTACAACGAGCACTTGCCGGAAACCGAGCGCCAACCTGCCTGCGTGCAGGCCTGTCCGACCGGCGCACGGCATTTCGGCGACCTCGGCGATCCGGAGTCGAAGGTCTCGAAACTCGTCGCGGAACGCGATGGCGTCGCGCTGATGCCGGAACTCGGCTACAACCCGGTCAACCGCTACCTGCCGCAGCGCCCGCGCCGCGCGGGCGACGCCGAAGCGGCCAAGCCTGCCGTGCAGGACGAAGCGCTCGACACCGCCGCATTGCCGCCGTTGCTGCGCTGGATCGACAGGGTGTTGTCGCGATGACAGTCATGCGCCGTAGACCTCCGCTGCCCCTCGCGATTCCGGCATTGACCTATCTGTTGTTCGAGGGCTGGTTGTTCTTCACGGCACCCAGCACGCCGAGGACATTGCGCTTCGCGATGGTTTCGATTCTGGT
>JAYUUH010000434.1:0-3274 GCA_043754745.1 Lysobacter sp. | reverse complement strand
TCGGTACCGGGCTGTAGCTGGCATCGAGACTGCGCAATGCGTCCTGCGTTTTCGACAGTAGCGCGATCCGGGTTTCCAGATCGATCACCAGCTGCGATTCGCTCGCGACCTTGTCCTGCGGCGTGCCCGACAATGCCAGGATCTTCTGCACATGACCGTTGTAGCGGCCCAGCAGCGCGCGCGCATCGGCGTCGCCGCGGGTATAGAAGGTAGGATCGGGCAGGCCCATGCCGCCATGCGCGAAATAACCCAGATAGTTATCGAGATTCTTCAGGTCGATATCGGCGGTGAAGTTGAACGCCACCGGGATGCCGATCTGATGCAGGGCCGCGATCGCCGGCGCGACGTCCTGCGCCTTCTTGATCGCGCCGATGCGCGCGAGCAGGGGAGCGATCGGCGCCGCGCCGTCGCGCTCGACCGCGGCTTCGTCGAGGCCGCTGGCCCAGAAATCGCCGAGCAGCTTCTGTACGCCGTTCTGCGGCGCGTTCATCGACGCATCCAGCAGGTCGCGCTGCTGTTGCTGCGCGCGCGCCGCCAACGCGCCCAGCGCGCTGACGCTGCCCTCGGCCGGGACCGGATGCGTCTTCAGCCAGTCCGCATTGGCGAACGCGTAGAAATCGGTGCAGGCCGTTGCCGCGGGCGCGGCCTTGGGGGCCGGCGCGGCGGGCTTGCGCTTCTTCGCGGCGTCCGCGTGCGGAGCCGCAACCGCGAGCACCAGGCAGAAGGCGAGAGCAGAGGGGCGCAGGATGTGCAGGTTCGTCATCGCGGCGTCGGTCCTTGTGGAGGTGCCGCAGTGTAGCAAGGGCGGGCGCGAGGTCGTCCTGAACGGCTTCCGGTCAACCGCGTTCGGGATCGCGGGCAACGTGATTGGCGTCACGCCCGAGCTGGACGAATACAGAGGCCTGGTCGTTCTTGGGGGCTGAATGTCATTCCCATGGATATTCGCGGGCATCGTTCATGGATCGATGGGCCAGACACGCATGGGTCGCGCGATGGAGTCCGGCTGCCTCCGGCGTACGCCGCTCAATCCCCAGAATCAGCCGCCCGCTGCGGCACCCGCCTTAACTTCGAGGTGTCGTAGCCGAGCGTTTTCAAACGCTCGACATGGGCGGCGTAGTCGGCGTCGGAGATCTGCGGGGTGCGGGCCATGATCCAGGCGTAGTCGCGGGCGCTGCGGCCGATGATGGTCTGCGAATAATCCTCGTCGACATACACGATGACGTACTCGGCCTTGATCGGCCAGACGAACTGCATGCCCCAGACCGCGTTGTTGGTGCCTTCGCGCACAGTGCCGACCGGGCGCATGGTGTCGATCTTGGCGTCGAAGCTGCCCTTGCGCTGGCGGAAGGTGGTCTGGATCTTGCCGTCGTCGCGCAGTTCGTAGGTTTCGACGGCGTCGTAGGACTCGCGTTCGAGGAAGGTCGGGATGTTGGCGATCACGTACCAGTCGCCCATGAAGCGGGGCAGGTCGACGTTGTCGACCGGCGGGATCGGGGTCTTGCCGTTGGCGTTGAAGGCGAACAAGGCGGTGGCTCCCAAAGCGATGAGCAGGGTGGCGACGAGGGCTTTCTTCATGGGGTCGCTCCGGCGGATGAGGGAGATGCGTCCGGCCGGGCGAAGCGGTAGTGGGCGACCAGCCACTCCTGCCCATCGGCGTAGCCGAACAGTTCAGCGCAGGCCATCCAGAACATCCGCCAGCGCTGGAACCATAGCGCGGCGGTCGCTTCGTCGTAGGCTTCGCGCAGCACCGCCATGACCTGTTCGCGGGCGGCGTCCTGGTTCTGCAGCCAGTGGTCGGCGGTGCGCTGGTAGTGGGTGCCGTCGACGTGCCAGCGCTGCTCGATCTTCAGATCGCGCTGGAACCACAGCAGCGTGTCGGAGGCCGGCATCAGTCCGCCGGTGAAGAAGTGCCGGCCCATCCAGTTGTCCTCGCCTTCGGTCTCGAAGGGATACATCAGGGTCTTGTGCGCGAAGATGTGCACAAAGAGCTTGCCGCCGGATTTCAGCCAGCCGGCGATGTTGCCAAGCAGGATTTCGTAATTGCGCATGTGCTCGAACATTTCGATCGATACGCAGCGGTCGAACTGCCCGTCGCTCAGCAGCAGCTGGTTCACGTCGCAGGTGATGACCCGCACGTTGGCGAAGCCGCGGATCCGGCACTGCGTTTCGATGTGTTCGCGCTGGGGGCGCGAGTTCGAGACCGCGGTGATTTTCGCGTTCGGATAGTGCTCCGCCATCCACAGCGTCAGCGAGCCCCAGCCGCAGCCGAGTTCGAGGAGATGCTGGCCATCGGCCAGCTCCGCGCGCTCGCAGTACAGCGCGAGCATCGCCTCTTCGGCCTGGTCCAGCGTTTCGTCTCCGCGCGGATAATAGGCGGAGGAGTACTTGAGGCGATTGCCGAGGCAAAGCTTGAAGAACGCCGGCGGCAGCTCGTAATGTTGCGCATTGGCGGCTTCGGTGTGGATCGCCACCGGGCTGTTGCGCAGCATTTCGATGCGCTCGTGGAAGCGCGCGGCCTGCGCTTCAAGACCGCCGTCGAGTTCGCTGCGCAGCCGGTCTTCGCACTGACGGCGGATGCCGTAGCGCACCAGTGCGTCGGGCAGCAGGCCCCGTTCGGCGAGGCCGAGCAATCCAGGTGCGGCGGTGTCCAGCGGTAGTTCCTGCGGCATGGCGATGGTCTCGTTCATGGTGCGTCGCTCGGCGTCAGTTGTGGTTCGGGGAGATGGAGAGAGGCGCCGCGGTTCATCGCGCATGCCCTGCGGGAAGAATGGCCGGTGCGACCGCACCCGACGACCATCGCGATGCCAGCGTCGTCAACAGCGGGATGGCGATCGCCCAGCCGATGATGAGGGCGGCGATGGCCATCCAGCGCGGCTCGGCGAAGACGATGGCGTTCCAGCCGCGTGCCGCGCCGAGATAGGCGAGCGGCCCGCCGATGGCGCCGAGCAGCATCGCGATCAGCGGGCGGCCGAGGAGAAAGGTCATCGAATGCCGCAGCGTCAACGCGAACGAGGCCCAGATCGACAGAATCCACAGGGGTGGACCGCCCGACGGCAGCGCGAGGGGATCGGCGGCGTAGTCGGCGAGCCCGGAGCGCGCGAGTCCGCCGTCCATGATCAAGCCGCAGGCGATCGCGACGAACATCAGCCGGACATCGATCGCACGCTGCCCCAGCGTCTGTCGATGCAGTGCCAGATGCAGCACGACGAATGCGGCTGCGGCGGCAACGCCCGGCCACCACGACCCGCGGCCCGCGCCGATCACCGCGATGAAC
>JAYUUH010000433.1:0-3277 GCA_043754745.1 Lysobacter sp. | reverse complement strand
AGCCCGGGCCGCTTGGTCATCGGCCTTGAGAACTTGAATACGCCGGGCGTGCCGGTTTCGGCCAGACGCGCCAGCTGAGGCCCGCCCGGATAGGGCAGACCCATGAGCTTGGCGGTCTTGTCGAAGGCCTCGCCCGCGGCGTCGTCCAGGGTGTCGCCGAGCAGCCGGTAGCTGCCGATGGCGTCCACGGCCACCAGCTGGCTATGGCCGCCGGAGACCAGCAGGGCCACAAACGGCGCCTGAGGTGGGTCGTCTTCCATCAGCGGCGCCAGCAGGTGACCTTCCATGTGGTGGACCCCGATCGCCGGCAGATCCAGCGCCCAGGCCAGCGACCGCGCCACCCCGGCGCCGACCAGCAGCGCCCCCACCAGGCCGGGGCCGGCGGTGTAGGCCACGCCGTCCAGGTCATTAATACCGATATCCGCCTCGGCCAAGGTCTGGCGGATCAGCGGCAGCAGCTTGCGCACGTGGTCGCGGCTGGCCAGCTCCGGCACCACCCCGCCGTACTCGGTGTGGAGGGCGATCTGGCTGTAGACCGCATGCGCCAGCAGCCCCGCGGCCCCGGGCCGGGCGGTGTCGTAGACGGCTACGCCGGTCTCGTCGCAGCTGGATTCGATGCCGAGGACTTTCACGGGAAGGGACCGGACTCGCGGGAACAGGGCGCTAGTCTATCCCCGCCCCGGACCGATGGCCGTTTTCGAACTTGCGCGGGCGGGGTCGACGCCGTTATCATGCGCGGCTCGCCCGGACGGACCGGGTGGTGCAGATGTCACCGCACGCGTTCCTTTCGCAAGAGCCCGGCCGGCTGGCCGGCTTCCCAAAAAGCCCGAGATTCCTATGCCCAGCGTCAAAGTCCGCGAAAACGAGCCCTTCGAGTTTGCCCTGCGTCGCTTCAAGCGCACCTGCGAGAAAGCCGGCGTCCTCGCCGAAGTCCGCAAGCGCGAGTTCTACGAAAAGCCGACCCAGGAACGTAAGCGCAAGGCCGCCGCGGCGGTCAAGCGTCAGGCCCGCCGCAGCTCGCGCGACGCGACCAAGCGTCAGCGTCTGTACTGATCCAGTACGACTGAGCCAAGCAAGCCCGATTCCCTGCGCGGCCCCACGGCCGCGGTCCACAGCGAATCCCGAAGCCGGCCGCGCTCTGCGTCGCCGGCTTTTTGTGTGTCCGGCCTTTGCCATAACCCCATCCTTCCGGCCCGGCTACCGCGGGCCGCGTCCCGGAGCCCCGCTATGAGCCTCAAGCAACGCCTCACCGACGATATGAAAGCCGCCATGAAGGCCGGCGAGAAAGAGCGTCTGGGCACCATCCGCCTCATGAACGCCGCGATCAAGCAGAAGGAAGTGGACGAACGCGTCGAGGTGGACGACACCCAGGTGCTGGCGATCCTCGAAAAGATGATGAAACAGCGCAAGGACTCGGTCAGCCAGTTCGAAGCCGCCAATCGCGAAGATCTGGCCGTGATCGAGCGCGCCGAGATGGCGATCATCGAGCAGTACCTGCCGGCCAAGCTCGGCGAGGCCGAAGTGCTGGCGGTGATCGATGCCGTCATTGCCGAGATTGGAGCCAGCAGCCCGGCCGATATGGGCAAGGTCATGGGCGCGGTCAAGCCGAAGCTCGCAGGTCAGGCCGACATGGGCGAGGTGTCCAAGCTCATCAAGCAGCGTCTGGCCGGCTGAGCACGCTGCCAAAGAACACGTCCGCATGACCGCGCAGCCCTTCATCGCCATCCGCCCGGCCGTCGCCGCCGACGCCGGGCTGATCCTCGCCTTCATCCGCGAGCTGGGCGAGTACGAACAGCTGTCGCACGAAGTCGTCGCCGACGAGGCCGGGCTCGCTGCGCAATTGTTCGGCGAACGCCCGCGCGCCGAAGTGCTGATCGCCGATGTCGACGGCGCCGCTGCCGGTTTCGCGCTGTTCTTCCACAATTTCTCGACCTTCGTCGGCAAGCCGGGCCTGTATCTCGAAGATCTGTTCGTGCGCCCGGCCTTCCGCGGCCATGGACTGGGCAAGCGGCTGATGGTGCGGCTGGCGCAGATCGCGGTCGAACGCGACTGCGGCCGTTTCGAATGGTCGGTGCTCGACTGGAACACTCCGGCCATCGATTTCTACCGCAGCCTCGGCGCGATCGGCATGGACGAATGGACCGTGCAGCGCGTGAGCGGCGAGGCGCTGCGGTCGCTTGGCGGGGCGGCTTTCCTCCACGACGGATGAAGCGTTCAGGACGCCGGTGAAGCGATGTTCCGACGCCATCGGCACCATCCGCGTCCGGCGTTTCATCCGACGTTGGCACCTGGGCTGCTAGAACCTGCGGGGCCATACCTCCCCGCCCGAGTCCATGATGTCCACACCTTCTGCTTCCGCACGCTTCCGCACATACCGGCTCCGCCTGCAGCGCAGCCTGCCGGCGGCTTTGGCGAAACGTTTCGTGGAGATCGACGTGCTGTCGCAGTCGGCGGCGCTGTCGTTCTACGGCCTGCTCTCGATGGCCCCGCTGTTGATATTGCTGCTGTGGCTCACTGCCTCGCTGTATCCCAGCGCTCAGGACGCGCTGGTGGCCCAGGTCGGCCAGATTGCTGGCGAAGGCGGCATCATCGTGGCCCGCACCGTGCTGGAAAACGCGACCGCACAGCCCGGCGTAGGCTCGATGGCCGGCCTGTGGAGCACCCTGCTGTTGTTCATCGGCGCCACTGCGGTGTTCGCCCAGTTGCAGAATGCGCTGAACATGATTTTCCGCGCCGATCGTCAGCGCCTGGAGGGCATCGTCGCGTGGCTGAAGAAGCGGGTGTTCTCCTTCGGCGTGGTGCTGGCGCTGGGCTTCCTGCTGATCGTGTCGATGATCGCCACCACGGCGCTGCAGGTGGCCTTCACGCGGCTGCCGTCGCTGCTGCCGGCGGTGAGTTACGCCACCATGCTGGTGCTGTATGCGCTGGCGTTCGCCTTCCTCTATCGTTATCTGCCCGATCGCCCGGTGGCATGGCGCCAGAGCCTGCTCGGCGGGTTGATCACGTCGGGTCTGTTCGCGCTGGGACGCTACGGGATTGGCCTGTACATGGCCACCGCCGCGCCCGGTAGCGCCTACGGTTCGATGGGCGCGCTGGTGATCATGGTGATCTGGATCTATTACGCGACCGTGGTGTTCCTAGTCGGCGCGCTGATCACCGCGGTGATCGATGAGCGCCTGCGTGCGCGCAGGGCGCTGCGCAAGGCCGGCGTGCCGGTGGAGATCGCGCTCGGCGACAGCGTCCACCCCACGGGGCCGGCATTACCCGCGAACTGTGC
>JAYUUH010000432.1:0-9861 GCA_043754745.1 Lysobacter sp. | reverse complement strand
CCAGTTCCATCAGCGAACCGGTCACCGCTTCGCCCTGATCGTCGATGACCTTGACCTGCACGCCCTGCAGGGCCGGATCCTGGGCGATGGCGTCGACTTCCTTGAGCACGTCCTTGGCGACCTGAACCAGATTCGCGCTGCGCTCCTTGAAGATATCCAGACCCACTGCCGGCTGTCCGTCGAGACGGCGGCCGTAATCGATCCGCGCCGGTTTCAGCTGGATGTCGGCAACGTCCGACAGCCGCGTACCCTTGGCGTCGATGACGATGTCGCGGTACTGCTGAAGATCTGCGATCTCGCCGACCGGCTGCACCCGCAGACGCCGGCCGCCGTCGTCGATCTGCCCGGCGGACACCGAGAAGTTGACGTCGCGCAGGCGCATGTTGAGTTCGTTCAAGCCGATGCCATGGGCATTGAGGCGGTCGGACGAAATCGCGATCTCGACTTCGTTCGGCGGCGCGCCCAGCACGTCGACCCGGGCGATGCCCGGAATGCGCTCCAGCCGGCGCTTGAACTCGCGATCGATCATGTCGTATTCGCGGGTCATGTCGCGCTTGCTGGCCAGCCGCACTTTCAATACCGGCTCGTCGCTGGTCGAGAACTTCAGCACGAAATAGCGCTGCAGGTCGTCCGGCAGATCGTCGCGGATCGCGTCGATGCGTTCGCGGGCCTCGGACGCGGCGATCGAGGCGTCGCGCTCCCAGTCGGTGAACTCGATGAACATAGACGCGCCGTCGGCGCGGGCGCTGCCCTGCATGCGCTTCACGCCAGTCATCGTGGATACCGCTTCCTCGACCGGACGCAGCACCGTGCGCTCCACTTCCTCCGGCGTCGAGCCGCTGTACGGCAGCTGCAGGAAGATGCCCGGGAAAGTCACCGACGGCAACGCTTCCAGCGGCAGGCGCACCGCGGCGATCAGCCCGACCACGAACATCGAGATGAAGAACATCACCGTGGTGACGGGCCGCTTGATGCTGAACTCGGCGACGCTCATGACGGCGTGCTCCCGTTCGGAACGTCCCCGGTCGGCATGTTCCCGGGCGACGCGTTTCCGGTCGAAACCTTATCGTCGGCGGCGGCATCGAAGTCGTGGCCACGCTTGGCGCGAACGCGTTTGGCGCGGGCGATGTAGTGCGCGTCGGGGCGGCGATCGAGCAGATCGTAGACCACCGGGATCACCACCAGCGTCAGCAGCGTGGAGACCAGCAGGCCGCCGATCACCGTGATCGCCATCGGCGAGCGCACCTCGGCGCCTTCGCCAAAGGCCAGTGCCAGCGGCAGGAAGCCGAACAGCGTGCACAGCGTAGTCATGATGATCGGACGCAACCGCGAGCGGGCGCCTTCGACCAGCGCCTCGCGCTTGGCCATGCCCGCTTCGCGCGCCTGGTTGACCTTGTCGATCAGGATGATCGCGTTCTTCACCACCAGCCCGACCAGCAGGATCAGGCCGATGAACACCACTACCGAGATCGTCGAGCCGGTGATCAGCAGCGCCAGGATCGCACCGACCAATGCCAGCGGAATGGTGAACAGGATGACGAACGGATGCAGCAGCGACTCGAACTGCGATGCCATGACCAGATACACCAGGAACACCGCCAGGCCGAACGCGAACAGCAGCGACTGCAGCGACTGCGCCAGTTCTTCGCCTTGGCCGCCGATGTGCAGGCCGATGCCGGCGCCGAGGCCACCTTCGGCGTTCGCCACCATCTCCTCGACCTCGCGCACCGCGGTGCCCAGATCGATGTCGCGCAGGTTGGCGGACACGATCGCCACCCGCACCTGGTCGGCGCGGTGGATTTCGCTCGGGCCGGTGGTCGCCACCACGTCGGCGACCGAGTCCAGCGTCACCGGGTTGGCTGCGCCGGGATTCACGATCAGGCGCTTGATGTCGTCGAGCGTGGCGCGGTCGCTTGCCTGGGCGCGCACCAGCACGTCGATCTTGCGGCTGCGGAAGCTGTAGCGCGTGGCGACATCGCCGCGGACCTTCTTCACCACCACATCGGCGATCTGGCGCGTGGTCAGGCCCAGCGCACCGGCGCGTTCCTGGTCGAAGTGGATCTGGATCTCGGGGAAGCCCTGCTCCACCGTCGACTTGACGTCGGCGTAGTGCGGGTTGTTGCGCAGCAGCGTCGCCATCCTGCGGCCGGCCTGCTCGATGCTCTGCAGATCCTGTCCGCTCAATTCGATTTCCAGCGGCATCGAGAAGCTGAAGAGTTCCGGGCGGCTGAAATCGACCTGTGCGCCGGCGTACTGCTTCGCGCTCTCGCGCAGGCCGTCGACCAGTTCCGCCTCGCGCTTCTCGTCGCCGCTGTCGGCCATCACCACCGACAGCTTGCCGATGTTTTCGCCGCTTTCGGTCGGGCTGGCATCGAGCCGCGTGCCGCTGCCGCTCACGCCGTACAGCGCACGGATGCCTTCGTCTTCCGCATGCGACCGCTGCAGCTCGCGCACCACGCGGTCGGTGTCGCGCAGCGGCGTGCCGGGCGGCAGTTTCACGGTCATTTCGAAGCGATCCTGCGCCAGCTGCGGGATCAGGTCGGTACCGAGCAACGGCACCACCAGCAGGCTGAGGCCGAACGCGGACGCCGCCAGCACCAGCACGATCGCCGGCCGGCGCAGCGCGCCGGGCAGCACCCGCAGATAACCCGCTTCGATGCGATTGTACGGCGCCATCGCCAGGTCGCTGAGCGTGCGCATCACCGGACCGATCACCGCCGCGAGCAGGCGCCACAGGCGCACGAACGCGAACGCGATCCCGAAGAAGAAGCCGCGCGTGCCGATGCCGACGCCGCGGCCGGTGGCGGCCAACGGTTTCTGCCAGCGCGCATCGGGCTGCCACTGCGGATGCGGTGCTTCCTCTGCGAACGCCATCGGCGCGCGGTCGCGCCAGCCGCTGAGCATCGGGATCAGGGTCATCGACACGATCAGCGAGATGCCGATCGCGGTGGCAACTGTCAACGCCTGGTCGCGGAACAACTCGCCGGCGATGCCCTGCACGAACACCAGCGGCAGGAACACCGCGATGGTGGTAAGCGTGGACGCGACCACGGCCATACTGACTTCGCGGGTGCCTTCGATGGCCGCCTCGAACACGCCGAGTCCGCGTTCGCGCGCCTTGGCGATGCTTTCGAGGACCACGATCGAGTCGTCCACCACCAGACCGGTCGCCAACGCGAGCCCGCCGAGCGACATCACGTTCAAGCTCAGCCCGAACTGGTCCATGAAGAAGAATGTCGTCACGATGGAGACCGGCAGCGACAGCGCGATCACGAACGTGCTCCAGCCGTCGCGCAGGAACAGGAAGATGATCAGCACCGCGAGCAGGCCGCCGATCACGGCGTCGAATTTCACGTCGGCGATCGCATGACGAATGAACTGCGACTGGTCGTCGACCGTGGTCAGCTCGATATCGGCCGGGATCTGGGTCTTGATCTGCTCGATCTTCGCGGCGATGGCGTCGGCGGTGGAGACGGTGTTGGCGTCGCCTTCCTTGTAGATCGCCAGTTCGACCGCTTCGCGGCCGCCGAGGCGGATGATGGTCTCGCGTTCCTTGTGACCCTGGCGGACATCGGCGATGTCCTTCAGGCGCACGGCCATGCCGCCCGCCGGCGAGCTGGAACCGCCGCCCGAAGCGTTCTGCACCGAGTTGGCGGCGGCGATGGCCGCGGCCGAACCGGTGGACGCGGCGACCGCCGCCATCTGCTGCGCGGCCACGGCGGCGGCGTCGTTGCCGGCGCTGCGCGTGGTCACCAGCATTTCGCGCATTTCCTCGATGCTCGCGAACTGGTTCACGGTGCGTACCAGGTAACGCTGGCTACCTTCTTCCAGACGGCCGCCGGAGACGTTGATGTTCTCCTGCTGCAGGCGTTGGATCACGGTATCGATCGACAGATTCAGCTGCGCGATCTTCTGCTGGTCGATATCGACCTGGACTTCGTCCTCCAGACCGCCGCCGACCTTCACCGCGGCAACGCCTTCGACCGGTTCGAGCTTCTTCTTCAGATCGTCGTCGGCGAAACGACGCAGTTCGGTGAGACGGCGCAACGCCTGCGCATCGTCGCCCGCCGCGTCGGCGCCGGGCTTGGCGGCCAGCACGAGGCGCATGATCGGTTCGGTCGAGGGGTTGAAGCGCAACAGCACCGGCGGCTTGGCTTCCAGCGGCAGTTGCAGCACTTCCATCTTGTCGCGCACTTCGAGGCTGGCCTGATCCATGTCGGTGCCCCAGGCGAACTCGAGCACGACATCGCTCTGCCCGGTGCGCGAGACCGACTTCAACTTGCGCAGGTTCTTGACCACGCCGAGCGCTTCCTCGACCGGCTCGCTGATCAGCGTTTCGATCTCGGTCGGCGCGGCGCCGGTGTATTCGGTGCGCACGGTGAGCGTGGGATAGCTCAGGTCCGGCAGCAGGTTGACCTTGAGATTCATCAGCGCCAGCACGCCGAACAGGAACATGGTCAGCCAGAACATCGCCACCGTGACGCGGCGGCGGGTCGAGAACTCGACTAGGCCGGAGCCGCCGCCGATCTCTTCGCCATCCAAGGTGTCGCGATGACCCTCGTGGACGTCTTGGTCGTGGGAGTCGGCGCCGCTCATTGCTTGTTGCTCTCGGGCTTGGCGGCGGCGGCTTTCTTCGCGACCGGATCGCCGATCACCTGCACTTCGGTGCCTTCGCGCAGCGCGACCTTGCCGGCGGTGACGACGCGGTCGCCCAGCGTGAGGCCGGAGCGCACTTCCACCCATTCACCGTCGTAGTAACCGAGCTTGATCGAAACGCGCACGGCCTTGCCGGCGCGCACGGTGTAGACCGCAGGATCATTCTCGTCGTCGAGCAGGGCGCTGCGCGGGATCACCATCGCGTCGGCGCGCTGGTCGTAATCGATCTTGACCCGGCCAAACATGCCCGGCTGCAGAAGGCCGCCGCTATCGAACGCGCAGATCACGCGGAACGTGCCGCTGCCGGAATCGATCACCGGGGCGACGCGGTCGACTCGCCCCAGGAACGGGCGCCCGGGCAGCGCATCGACCAGCAGCTGCACCGGCAGGCCGGCCTTGAGCGTGGCCAGTTCGCGTTCCGGCACGTTGAGCGTGGCTTCGAGGCGCGAGGTGTCGACGATGCGGAAGATCGGGCTGTTGATCTGCACGAAGTTGCCGGTCTTGATCGAACGCTCGGCGATCACGCCGGAGATCGGCGCGACCACGTTGGCGTACGACAGTTCGAGATTGGCAAGGCGATTGGCCGCGCGGATATTCTCGAGGTCGAACTTCAACTGATCGATGTCGTTGGCGCTCACCAGTTGCTGCTTGGACAACTGCAGCGAACGGTTGTAATTGGCTTCCAGTTTGCGCATCTGCGCCGAAGTCTGGGCCGCCTGCAGCACCGCGCGATCGGAATCGAGCCGGACCAGGATCTGGCCGGCGCGCACTTCCTGGCCGACCTCGGCCATCACCTGCAGGGCAACACCGGAGGTCTTGGCCACCACCTGGGACTCGGCGCGGGCTTCTAGCGGCGCGGTGCCGGTGTAGCTGGCGGCGATCGGCCGACGCGCGACCTTCACCGCTTCCACCGGTACCGCGTCCTGGGCTTTCTTCTCGCCCTCCTTGTCCTTGGCCTCGGCGTCGCCGCCCCCTTTGCAGCCAGCCAGGGTGAGGCAACCGAGCAGGACCCCGACGCCCAGGGCGCGGGCGAACGTGGGCCGGATGGTCGAAAGGTGCGAAGCGAGGTCGGCGGACATGGTGGGTATCGTCGGCATGGTTATGAGGTGTTGTATCAAGGTATATCACCCGTTCACTTTCAACATCGGCCAGAGGTCATGGGTAACGCTTGGCAGGGTAAACCCAGCCGTTGCGCGTCGACACCGATAAGGCCGCCTGCGTCGACGAGCAGCGTCAGGCTATACTGTCCGGATTGCACGCATGCGATGGTGCCGGCACGCAGAACCACTGGCGTGTATCCCGGCTGCACGCAGGCTGTGCCCGCATCCGACGCTCAACGCCCCGACACCACGCCCTGACATGACGCCAGATATGATCCGATCGCCGAATCGTTATCCGCTGCTCGCCGGTTGCCTCGCTCTCTTCACCGCATTCGCGGCGCAGGCGCAGACTCCCGCCGGCTCCGCCGAAAAAGGCAAGCAGCTCACCTACACCTGCCAAGGCTGCCACGGCGTCAGAGGCTACAAGAATGCCTATCCGACATTCAGCGTACCGAGAATCACCGGCCAATCGGCGGAGTATCTCGAGAACGCGCTGATCGAGTACCGCAAGGGCACGCGCAAGCACCCGACCATGCAGGCACAGGCGCAGAGCTTCTCGGAGCAGGACATCAAGGACATCGCCGCCTACCTTTCGAGCCTGAAGAAGTGAGCGCCGCCCTCATGATGAAGCGTCCCCTCGCCATCGCTCTCACGCTGGCCGTCGGTTTTGGTCTCGCCGCATGTTCGAAGGGCGAAGGCGAACACGCCGGTGCCGAAAGCGGAGCCCATAAAGCCAAGTTCCAGCATGTGACCGCCTATGACGGCGATGCCGCGCGGGGCGCGAAGATCGCCGCCGACAAAAAACTGGGCACCACCGGCCAGGCCTGCGTCGACTGCCACGGCGCCGGCGGCGCCAAGCCGATCGACGCTACCTACCCGGTGCTCGCCGGCCAGTATCAGGATTACCTGTTCCACAGCCTCCAGCAGTACCGCGATGGCGGTCGCGAGCACGCGCTGATGACCAGTCAGATCAAGGGCGCGGTGGAAGCCGGCAATCTGGACGACCAGGGCATCGCCGATCTGGCGGCCCACTTCGCGACGCAGCAGGGTCCGCTGGGCGATCTCGAAGGCCGTTGATTCCATTCCATCGCCGCGCGACACGACAACGGGAGCCGAGAGGCTCCCGTTTCGTTTGCGGCGATTCCAGCAGCGGCCACGGCCGGGCTAGCTATGCCCGGTCACTTCCTGAGACTGTCCTTGTCTTCCTGCAGTTCGGGCTTGAACGGCACGTCCGGCGGCGGCCGCGCGATGGCTTCCTGATCCTGCAGATTGGGGTCGTAGATCGTGCATCCGCCGCCGGCGGTGAGCAGCGACACCGTGCATTCGATGCGCTTGGTGGTGCCGGGGATCGGGATCGCCACTTTCTTGATGCCGCGGCTCACCCACTCTTCCAGCAGGGTGCGGTTGGGCACCCAAAATTTGTCGAAACGGGTCGGGGTGTAATCCAGCGGCGGACGCTTGAGCCAGGTGCCCATGCGGTCGATCTTCTGGAAGTCTTCGATGATGGTGCCGGGCGGCAGGCCACCGCCGACGCGGCCACCGTCGCCCGGCAGGCGGATGCCGCCATCGCTGTTGAACAGACCCGGGCCACGGCCGGCCGTGGTGCTGTTGCCGGGCACGTTGCGGTTGGAATCGCCCCAATCGTCGCTGCGGACCGTGCTCGGCGCAGCGCCGGGACGTGGCGAGGATGCGGGCCCGGCGCCTGCGGGTGCGGTGGTGGTCGATCGGCCGGCGCCCGACGCCTGTGGACGCCCGCCTGACGTCGGGGCGGTGGCGGGCGTGGTGTTCCGCCCGGCCGCGGCCGCCGCATTGCCCGGCACGGCAGCAGGCGGCGATGGGGTTGCGGGCGGACCGGGCGACGCGGCCACCGTGGTTGCGGCCGGTGCGGGCGGTGCGCGCATCGGCACTTCGGTCGGCACGGTGCGCAAGGTCGGGACCCGGATCTCCGGCGTACGCAACGGTGTCTGCGACAGCGGCCGGACCGGCACTTCCGCCGTGGGCCGCCGCACTTCCACTTCGGTCACTTCGGTGCGGAGTGTCGGGACGGCCGGGGTCGGCACGCGCAACGCCGGCCGTTCCAACGCGCGCACTGTGGGACGTGGCTCGAAGGTCTCGATCTCGACGACGGACGACGCCACCTCCGGCACGGTCACCTGCAACTGCGGCAAGGTGACATTGCGCGGGACCGGCGCGGGCAACGTGAAATCGCTATCGGTCCGCGGCGTCTCGGTAACGACCAGCGGCTGCGCGCTGCTCGTTTCGGCCGGCGTTGGCGGCAGCTCGCTGGCCGGTGTTTCGCTGGCGGCACTCGCTGAGGCCGGCGGCGGTGCAGCGGCGGCCGCCGGCTGCGCGGACGCGGCCTGGGCAGGCGCGGGCGAAGCAGAAGACGCGGGGGTTTCCACCTCGCCCGGCGCGGCGGCCCCGCCCTGCTCCGCCGGGGTTCCGGTACCGATGTATTCGATGAGCACGGTCTCGCCGGCTTGGCTGGCATCCGACGGCGCGTCGCCGATCGCCACGAACCCCAGCCAGAGCAGCAAGATCATGAAGACGACATGCAGCAGCCCGGAGAACACGCCGGCCACGCCCCGCATCCAGCGCTGGTCGCGGGGCGCCGGCTCCCACTGCTGCCGCGCGAGACTCGCGTAACCGCGCCAGCGGCTCAACTCCGGGCTGGCCTTCGGCGGGATGCGCTCCGCGCGCTGCAGAAGTATCTCGAGATAATCCGCGACCGACGCGCCGGTCACCGCGCCGGAGCGTTCCTGCATCGACAGGAACCACGCCCGCCAATTCGGCGGGAAAGCGCCGAAAGGCCGATCCGCGTTCAACGGAAAGCGCCGCCGATGGCGGGCCTGAAGAATCTCGATCAATTCTCCGGCGGTGAACACGCCCGGCGAGGCCCGGTCAGTCCGACGAACGCGCGATGTAGGGCGCCGCTCCGCTGGCATGGTCGGTGGCATCGCGCACGGCGATCACTCCCGGGACTTTCTCCAGCAGTGTCTTCTCGATGCCCTGCTTCAGGGTCACGTCGGCCATGCCGCAACCATGGCAGCCGCCGCCGAAATTGAGGATCACCACGCCCTCGGCGGTGACTTCCTGCACCGAGACGTGGCCCTTGTGCTGCGCGAGCTGCGGGTTGATCTCGTGTTCTACCACCCAGCGCACGCGCTCGACCAGCGACGCCGACTCGCTTGGAGTCACGCCCTTGATCTTCGGCGCGCGGATCTGCAGTTGGCTGCTGGTGGCCTGCTGGGTGTAGTCGATCTCGGCGCCATCGAGGTACTGCACGCTGCCGGCGTCCAGCCACAGCGTGAACCCTTCGCAGTCAACCACCCATTCGTCGCCCTGCAGATCGCCGGGCTCGGCGAATTCGAGGCGGACATCGGCGCGCGGCGTGCCGGGATGCATGGCGCTGAGACGCACGCCGAGGCCCGGCAGGGCCTCGCGTTCAATGAGCCGGCGGAAATGCGATTGGGCGGATTCGGAAATTTGGATCATCGGGCTATTCTAACGGCCCGATCCGCTAGTGCTCGTCACGTTTTCGTTACGCGGACGGAACAATGTTCACTTTTACGCGACCCGCTCTAGGAGATCCGCCGTGTCCGACCTCATTCCCCTCGCCCAGGCCCATTGCATCTCGCGCCGCGGCCACGAACATCGCCTGCCGCCCGCGCGCATCGCCGAACTCATGCCGCAGTTGCCCGGCTGGGAGCTGGCGGAGAACGGCCACGCGCTGGTCAAGACCTTCGCGTTCGCGGATTACTACCGGACGATGGCATACGTGAATGCGCTGGCGCACGTCGCCCATCGCGAAGACCATCATCCCGATCTCGGCGTGCATTACGATCGCTGCGTGGTGCGCTTTTCGACCCACGATGTCGGCGGCCTGAGCGAAAACGACTTCATCTGTGCGGCCAGGGCCGAAGCGCTCGCCATCTGAAGGCCAACCCCGCACTGCAGGCATTGCGAAGGCTGCGGCTACGCGCCGCGCCTCAAGCAAACGCAAGCGCCATCGCCGCCACTTTCGAAACGGAACTTCGCCAGCCCATGTCCCGCACTTCAACCGCCTGGTTCACCGACTTCGGACAGGGCGCCGATGCCCCGGTCC
>JAYUUH010000431.1:0-3280 GCA_043754745.1 Lysobacter sp. | reverse complement strand
ACTCATGCAGGCCGACTTCGGCCGCGACCTCGCGCAGCGTCAGCGGGCGCAGCGCCTGCTCGCCGAATTCGAGGAAGCCCGACTGTTGGCGGATCAGGCAGCGCACGACTTTCAGCAATGTGTCGCCGCGCGCTTCCAGATGTTTCAGCAGCCAGCGCGCTTCCTGCAGGCGACCGCGCAGATAACTGGCATCGCTGCTGCTGGCGTGCTGGATCATGCCTTCGTAACCGCGATGGATGGTCAGCCGGGTGTGGCTGCCGGCCAACGCCGCCCGCCACAGACCCTGATGCCGCCAGATCACGCAATCCGGAGTGATATAGGTGTCCGCGCTCATGCCGCCGTACTGCGCGCCGGGATGCGGATCGAGCGACCGGACCAGATGCAGGCCGGTCGCGACCTCGTCCGCCGGTGCGCCGAGTTCCGCGGCCAGGCCGTCCGCGCCGATCTTCGGCAGCCGTTCCAGCGGCCCGCCTACGATCCGCAGCGCCATGGCCTTGCCGGGGGTGTCGTCGGACAGCGGTTCGAGTTGGAGGGTGAGGCATTCGCGCAGATCGCGGGCACCGATGCCCAGCGGGTCGAATCGCTGGATCTGGTGCAGTACGGCGCCGACTTCGGCCGCGTTGATGTTCAGCTCCGGCCGCAGCATCGCGGCGATGTCGTCGAGCGATTCGCGCAGATAACCGTCGTCGTCGATGGCGTCGATCAGCGCGGCGCCGATCCGCTGGTCCTGCGGCGAGAGCCGGGTGAGGTGCAATTGCCAGGACAGGTGGTCGTGCAGGGATTCGGTGCGGACCAGGCGATCCATCGGATCCATCCCGTCCTCGTCGCTGCCGCTGTGACTGCCGCCGCTGCTGGTGTTCCAGCTGTCGGGTGGCTCCCAGCTGTCGTCCTCGCCGCCGCGGTCGTGCTCCGCGGCTTCGTCGGCGCTGACGGTTTCCGCCACGACCGGGGCTTCGGGCATGCCGTCGGGGGCGCCTTCACCGCCGGGGGCGTCGCTGTCGGTTTCGTCCCAGTCGAGCAGCGGGTTGCTCTCGACCGCGAGGGTGATTTCGTTCTCGAGTTCCAGCGACGACAACTGGAGCAGGTGCAGCGCCTGACGCAGTTGCGGCGTCAGGATCAGCTGTTGACCCAGAGATGTCTGCAGACGTGGCTTCATGTCCATATGGTAGGGCTTGTCGCAGCCGGTTGGCCGCCCTTGGCGCGATCCTTGCGTAGATATTTTTCGGTGGTTCCGAGACGGCCGACACATCCTGCGTCGGGATTCGCGCGGTGGCCGGCGAACCGGGCCGAAACGGCGGGAGTCGCGACCGACGGCTACAGCCGGAAAGACTCGCCCAGATACACGCGACGCACGTCCGGGTTCGTGAGGAGGGCGTCGGGTGCGCCTTGGGCCAGGACCGCGCCTTCGCTCATGATGTAGGCGCGATCGCAGATGCCCAGGGTTTCGCGGACCTGATGATCGGTGATCAGCACACCGATCCCGCGGTTCTTCAGATGACGGACGATGCGCTGGATTTCGCCGACCGAGATCGGGTCGACGCCAGCGAACGGTTCGTCCAGCAGGATCAGCCGAGGTTTCGCAGCCAGCGCCCGGGCGATCTCGACCCGGCGACGTTCGCCGCCGGAGAGGCTGGCGCCGCTCTGTTCGGCGACGTGCGCCACCTGCAATTCTTCCAGCAGCGAGGCGAGTTCCCGCTTGCGGCCGGCGCGGTCCAGGTCGGGGCGCAGTTCCAGTACCAGGCGCAGGTTATCGGCGACGCTGAGTTTGCGGAATACCGACGGTTCCTGCGGCAGATAGCCGACGCCGCGCTTGGCGCGCGCATACATCGGATCGCCGGTGATGTCGTGGCCGTCCAGCACGATGCGGCCGGCATCGGCCGGCACCAGACCGACGATCATGTAGAAACAGGTGGTCTTGCCGGCGCCGTTCGGACCGAGCAGGCCGACGACTTCGCCGGCGTCCAGGGTCAGGCCGAAGTCGCGGACGACTTCGCGCGACTTGTAGCGCTTGCGCAGCCCTTCCGCGACCAGCATCAGGGTTTGACCGGCGCCGGTGCCGGTGCGGGCGTCTTGCGGGCGGTCGGCTGGATGGTCATCTTGATCCGGCCGCTGTCGCCGCCGCTTTCTACGCGGCCGCTCTTGAGGTCGTAGGTCAGGCGCTGGCCGCTGGTGGTCCCGCGCGTGGTGGTGACGGTATAGCTGCCGGTGAGCACGATCACGTCGGTATTCATGTCGTAATCGATGCGGTCGGCCTTTGCGGTCATCGGCGAGCCGTCTTCCATCTGCTGCTTGAGCGACGCCTGGCTGCCGGTGAGCACCGCGCGGACGACTTCGCCGCCGCGCTGGTGGATATCGGCCTTGGCAGCGCGGATATCCAGCGTGCCCTGCTTGATGATGACATTGCCCGCCAGGGTATTGACGCTGTTGCCGTCGAGCGTGCCTTCCTGATGGCTGGCCTCGATGTCCATCGGCTGGTTGCGATCCGAGTCGCGCGCGGACACGGCGCCGGCAAAGACGATCGCCGCGGCTGCGAACAGCGCCGGCAGGGTAGCGCGCAGGCGACGGGGGAGCTTGGATTCAGCGGCGTACAGTGACATAGCGGGATTGGACCTCGGAACGGAACACATAGCGTTTGGTGGCCGTGGACACCGCAAAACCGCGCCCCCGGAGTATAGAGCCGGGCTGGACGATGGTCACCACGGCGTCGGTGGAGGCGCGGTTCTGGCGCGGGAACACGTTCAAGCGTTCGGTATTCATGGTGATCGGCCGCAGATCGTCGGCCGGGCTGTTGGCCTTGACCTCGCCGATCATGCGGATCTCCTTCTGGTCGGCGCTGACCCAGCCCTGCTTCGCGCGGATGTCCCAATACTTGCCGCTGCCGTCCGGCACCGTGAACACCGGGGTCGTCAGCGACATGGTGGCATCGTCCGGACGGCGCTCCAGGCGCGGCGCGCGCAGGGTGAAGGATTCCTTGCCCTCGCTGTCGAGCGAGATCAGTTCGAAGTCGTGCAGCACGTAATCGGGGCGGTCGCTGGCGGTTCCGACCACCGGCGCCGGTCGCCGGTGTTTCCAGACCGCCCAGCCGCTGACCAGAGCGCCCAGCAACAGCAACAGGATGATCGGGCCGCGCCAGCTCACGAGCGTTCTCCGGTGGGCGGCGTCGCGATCGGTTCGTCGAAACTCCCTTGCGCGGCCAACAGCAGGTCGCACAGTTCGCGCGCGGCGCCATCGCCGGCGTTCGCCTGCGTACGCACCTGCGCCCGCGCGAGGGTGAACGCAT
>JAYUUH010000430.1:0-9907 GCA_043754745.1 Lysobacter sp. | reverse complement strand
ACCTGCCCAAGGGGACGAATCTGGCCGACTATAGCCAAGACCAACTCAACGCCATTGCCCTGAGCCTCAACACCCGCCCACGCAAGCGCCACGGTTGGGGCACACCGCTGGAGCTTTACGACGCACTGATCGACCTGGATCAAACCCCCAACGGAACCATGCAGTAATTAACCGTGTTGCACCTCGAGTTTGAAACCGCCAGGTTATACCGCCAACCAAAGAGCCAAGAAGCGCCGAAGTAACACCAATTATTGCAATAAGAACTTCGTTGGTCATTACGACGCCTCACTTCTAAATATAAATCGATGGAAATACGATCAGAGACATAGCCCCACCAACCCCTACAAATGTCTAACCATATCCCTCAAATGCGGCACACACCGCCGACTCACCTCCAGCGGCTTATCCCCATGCCGTAACACCGCCTCGATCCGCCCATCCGTCGCGCGCCGCAACTCGACGAGCTCCTCCCGCGACACCAGGCAGTTGCGATGGATCCGCACGAAACTCTCCGCGAACTCGTGCTCCAGCGACTTCAGCGACTCCTCGATCAGATCCTCGCCGCGGGCGTGATGCACCACCACGTATTTTTCGTCCGCCTGCAGATAGCGGATGTCCTCGATCGCGATGAGACGCAAGCTGCCGCGCAGGCGCGCGCACAGATGGCTGCGTCGCTTGCCGTTGGCGGCGATAGGCGCGGCGGCTTCCTGGCGCGGCCCGCGGCCGGCGACGAAGGTGCGGGCGCGGTCGAGCGCGGCGGCCAAGCGCTCGCGGCGCACCGGTTTGACCAGATAGTCGACGGCGGCGGCATCGAACGCCGACAGCGCGTGTTCGTCGTAGGCGGTGCAGAACACCACTGCGGGGCGCGGGTCGAACGTGGCGAGGTGACGCGCGGCTTCCAGGCCGTCGATGCCCGGCATCGATATATCCAGCAGCACCACATCGGGGGTGTGTTCGGCGCAGGCGTCCAGCGCGGCGTTGCCGTCGCCGGCTTCGGCGACCAGTTGCATGTCGGCATGTTCGGCGAGCAGCGCCCGGAGGCGCTCACGGGCCATCGGCTCATCATCGGCGATGATGACTTTCACGTCAGTGTGCGACCGGATCCCATTGCCCGATGGTAGCGCCATCCGACGCCAGCGGTCACCCGTCCTTTTGGACGGGGTCTAGCCGGTCGCGAACCGCGCCTGCATCCAGTCGCCCAGGTCGCGGATTTCCTCGGCGCAGGCCTGGTGGGCCATCGGATAACGGTGCCAGTCCACGGCAAAGCCTAACTGCCGCAGCATCCCTGCACTCTGCTCGCCCGCGGCGTAGGGCACCACCGGGTCGTACTGGCCGTGGGCCATGAACAGCGGTTGGCGCTCGGCGCCGGGGCGCAGCGCGGCGGCGGCCTTGCTCGGCGCCGGAAGATAGGTGGAAAGTGCGATCAGACCGGCCAGCGGCACGGTGCGGCGCAGGCCCACGGCCAGGGTGACGGCGCCGCCCTGCGAAAAGCCGGCGAGGAGGATGCGTTGCGGCGGAACGCCGCGCTCGGCTTCGCGCGCGATCAGGGCTTCGACCTGTTCGATCGATTCGGCGAGGCCGGCTTCGTCGGCGCGGTTGGCCAGGTCCATGTGCGCGATGTCGTACCAGGCGCGCATGCGCGTGCCGCCGTTGATGGTGACTGCGCGCACCGGCGCATGCGGGAACACGAAGCGCAGCGCGGGCCAGCCGGGGCGGACCAGTTCGGGGACGATCGGCGCGAAGCCATCGCCGCTGTCGCCCAGTCCGTGCAGCCAGAGGACGGTCCAAGTGGGAGCGGGGCCGGTGGTGCGTTCGACGCCGTCGAGTAGCGGCGATGGGGTATGGGTATTGGTCATCGCTCTATTCTGGCGTTCGCATCGCAGCGCCGCCAGCGTCGGTTGATTACTGCGGCGTCTTGAACAGATCCTGCAGTCCCGATTCCACCGCGCCGCCGATCGGTGCGGCGATCGCGGCAGGCGCGCCGCCCGCCGCAGCGCCGATGGCCCCACCTACGGCTGTGCCTGCGGCGGTGCCGGCAGCGCCGCCTACCGTTGTTCCGACCGTTGTTCCGACCGTTGTTCCGACCGTGGTGCCGACGCCGCCGGTGTTGGCGGCGGGCGGATTGGCCGGGGGGCGGTTTGCGGGAGCATTAGCGGGGGCGTTCGCCGGTGCGTTGGCCGCGGCATTGGCGGGCGCATTCGCGGGCGCGTTAGTCGCCGGCCTGTTGGCAGGGGCATTGGCGGGAGCGTTCGCCGCGGGTGCATTGGGATTGGCGGCATTCGCGGGCGCGTTGTTGGCGGGGCGGTTGGCGGCGTTCGGCGGTGCCGGCGCGGCGGGTGCCGGGCTGGGGCCGAGCGGTTTCGCGCCCTCGGCCACCGCTTTGTCGATCCCCGCGCGCCGCTGCTGTTCCGCCTGCTGCTGCATTTGCAGGCGCGCATTGCGCGAGGCCGTGGGGTCGGGGATCTCCGCCGCCGGGTTGAGCGTGCTGTTGCGGATGCGGTCGGCCTGCGCCTGCGCGGCCATCTGGTTCAAGGGCAGATAATCCGTATGGAAATTCAGTTCGACCGATGAGTTCAGCTCGAGGTCGGTATTGATCTCCTCGGTACGCTGGGTGCGCTCGGTCGACACGTAACTGATGGTGTTCTCGACCTCGGCGCTGGCGCCCCACGGCCCCACGCCGAAACTGCCGGCCGCCTTGATCCGGTTCTTCACTCCGAACTCGCTGCCCTTGTCCTGGCTGGCAGCGCTGCGCGTGTCGATATGGAAGCGCATCGACGCGTTGATCTTGCCGCTGTCGATCACGATCCGCTGCATGCCCAGCATCACCATCGTCGCGAGCTGCTGCTGGCGCTGGCGGGCCAGATAGCGGCGCGCGAACGGCACCAGTTGCTCGGGGTTGCTGGCGTCGATGGATTCTTCTTCCGGCACGCCCAGGGTCGCGCGGACTTCGGCTTGGCCCGGCATCGAGGCGCCGGGGCGCAGCCGGAGCTTGATGTTCGCGAGTTCTTCCTGCAGCTCCGCCAGTTCGTCGGGATCCAGCTTCTCGCCGGGCTTCGGCATCTCGTCGGCATCGGGCGTGTCGTATTCGATCGATTCCGGGAAATGATCGGCCACCCACTGCCGCACCTGGACCAGCCCGAACTGACTGCGCTCGAAGCCTTCCGCGGACGCCGACACCGCGTTGAGCAGTTGCACGTACTGCTGCATCTGCTGCGCGTTGGCGTCGATCATCGCCTTGAACACGCCGTTGATGAGATCGGTGACGAAGCGCGGGAACGAGACCGCATTGAGCACGTTTTCGGTGATGCCGGCGATGCGGTCGGCGGACTCGCCGAAATCGGGCTGCGCCTCCTGCGCGCGCGCCAGCGGCGGCGACGGTCGCGGTCCATCGCGACGTTCGATCTCGCCCTCGGCCTGGCCTTCCTCGGCGATGAGTTCGGCCGCGATGGTCGAGACTTTCACCATCGCCTGCGCCAGCGCCTGACGCTGCGGCGGCGGTAGCGCGCCGTAGTTCGGCGTGCGTTCCAGCACGTCGCGCACCGCGACCCGGATCCACGGCGGCGGCGCGACCGATGCCGGCGGCGCAGCGGTCGGCATGGCGCGCCCGGCCGACATGGTCAGGCCACCATCGGCAGCGCGGCGGCGGTTGGCGAAGCAAGCCAGCGCTGCGCGGCGACGATGACCTCGACATCCTCCGGCTTGGCCGCATCGAGCCGGATCGCATTGTCGGCGTAGCGATCGGCCAGCCACAGCAGCACCGTCTGCCCGCTGCGGCCGCGCTCGACGTGCTGCTGCGCGGCGCCGGAAGGAATGCCATTCTGACTGCCGACGATGGCCACCAGCCGCCACAGATCGTGTACCGCGAACGCGGCCTGCAGCTTGCGGTCGCGCAGGAACACCAACGCGGTGTTGATGGTCTCGACGATGTCGCGCGCGGCGATCGACGCCATCGGGTCGACCCGCTGCGCGAGGAACGCGGCGAGACTCTGGGCGTGGGTCGCGACCACCACCTGTTCGCGCAGATCGTCGCCGTCGGCCTGGGCGACGATGCCTTCGCACAGCACGCGCATCAGCCGGTCGAAATGCGGGGGTTCGATCACACGCGCGTAGATGGCGTTGCGCTCGTCGGCCTCCAGGCGTTCGCGGCGCCCGCGCCAGAAGTCGTGCAGCAGATTCGCGGTCGGCCCCAGCGGCTGGGTGACCGCACCGCTGACGAACAGTCCAGCGATCAGTTCGGCGGTGGGCAGCAGCCCGGCGCGTTCGAGTTCGCTGGCGAAATACAGCGGCGCCGCGGCGTTGAGCTGAACCCGGTCCTCGGCGGTCGGCGCGCCCTCGGGCAGATCGAAATCGATGCCCGCAAGCGCCTGGACGTAGGCGATGTCGTGCGCGTCCAACGCACCCAGCGCGACCGACAATGCGCCGAGCAATTCGGCATACGGATGCTGCTGCGGAAGACGCACTGCGGGCGGTGGCGGCGCGAGGCGAAACATGGCGCGCGGGCCTCAGTTCGTGGCGGGTGCGGAAGCGCCCGCCGATTTCGTGTTCGGATCGAACGGCGTGGCGTTGCCCTGGATGCTGGCGATCATGCCCGGCGAGGCGAGTTTTTCCATCGGGAAATAATCCGACTTGAAGTTCACCCGCACTTCGCCGCTGAGCTTGGCCTTCATCTCCTGGCTGGACGTGGAGGTCTCGTCCACTGACGACGACACCGTGGTCATGTGCTTCTGTTCGTTCTTGTTGACCGATGCCGCCCCGCCCCAGCCGAAATGCGCGCCCGCCGCGGTGGTGTTGCTGTTCATGCTCGACTTGCGGTCGTGCAGCGAAGCCTTGGCGTCGCGCTTGGCGTCGTCGCTGGCGCGGAAATTGAACATGACCTTCGCATTGATCAGGCCATCCGTCACCACGATGCGGTTGATGCCCAGCATCACCATCGACGACAGCATCTGCTGGCGGCTGCGCGCCATCTGCATGCGCGCGGCCATGACCAGGCGCGACTCCTGTTCTTCGTCCGAGAGATCCGACACCGGCTGCGACAGCTGCATTTCGTTGCTGAATTTGGCCGCTTTGGCCTCGGGATCCGCGTCGCCCTTGGGCACGACCCGCGGCGTGCCGCCCTCACCGCTGGTGTCGATATCGAGATCTTCCGGATATTTCTGCACCAGCCAGTCGCGGGCGTTGTTCATGCTGATGTTGTCGGCCGCGAACTGGTCGACCGTCTGCGACACCGCTTTGAGCAACTCGGCATACGCTTCCATCTGCTGGATCGACGCGTCCACGATCGCCTGGAACACGTTCTGGATCAGGCCGCCGACGAATTTCGGAAAGTCGACGGCGCCGACGAAGTTGCGGAAATTGTCGGCGCCCTGCCTGACCGATCCGGCGTCGAAATCGCTGCCGGCGAAGGCGCCGATTTTTTCCGACGCCTTGCCCTTGGCCTGGTCGACCGCATCGACCTTCGCCTGCGCCTGCGCCTCGGACAGCGCCTGCTCGGACAGCGCCTGTTCTTTGGCGAGCACGCCCTGTCCGGGCGTGAGTTCCTGTTTCGCCAGACCTTGCGGGTTGGCCATGTACGAGGCGACACGCACCATCGTGCGCGCGATGTCCTGCTGCTTCTCGGGTTCGAGCGCATGGAAACCGGCAGAGGATTCGAGCAGGTGGCGCACCTGCGGTCGCACCGCGCGCAGGGTGTCGTCGTCCAGCCAGGCCGGCTCGGTGTTCGGATTGCGGACGATGGAAGCGGACATGGCGGACTCCGTGGGATGCATCAGGCCGTCGGCGGGGTCGCAGGCGGCGTCTGTGCGGCGGGCGCCGGCGCCGTGCCGGGGGTCGGCGCGGGCGGCTGCGGGCGACCGGCCATGGTCTTGACCATGCCGGGCTGCGCGTTCATCTGGATCGCCGCGATCGCCTCGGGATTCGCCATCTTGTCCAACGGCAGGAAGTCGCTCTTGAAGTTGACCTCGACCTGGCCGGCGAGACTGGCGCGCGCCTGCAGCGAGGAATCGTTCTGCAGCGACGAGGTGCTGCGCATCTTGATGATCGGCTCTTCACTGTACTTGTAGTCGCCCTTCGAGTACGAAGTGCCGCCCTCGCGCGCGGGGCCGCTGGCCCAGCCGCCGGAAATCGCGTTGCCCTGCGCGTCGCGCGCGACGCTGCCCTGTTCGGACTTGCTCTCGTGCGAACCCTCGCCGCTGTAAGTCTTCTGCACGTTGCCGTACGCATCTTTCTGGTGGTCGAACTTGGTCGCGCTGTGGCGGTAGCGGCTGTTATCGCGCGCCTGGAAGTCGTACATGACCTTGGCCGAGATCTTGCCGTCGGTGACCACGATGCGGTTGATGCCCAGCATCACCAGCGTCGCCAGCAGTTGCTGGCGGCCGCTGGCGATCTGCGTGCGCGCAGCAGGCACCAGCAACGCTTCGACGAGTTCGTCGTCGAGCCGGGTCAGCGGCTTGTCCAGCGGCAGCGACTGGTTGAGCCGCGCGACCGCGGCCTTCTCGTCGACGTCCTGACGCACGACGACTTTGGGCTGCGGCGGGCCGGACGGGGCCTCGTCGCCGAAGCCGCCGAAATCGTCGAATGCGCCGCCGCCCATGCTGAGCTGGAAGATGTCGGGGAACTGCTCGACCAGATGGTCGCGGCCCTGATTCTGCGTGGTGTTGTCGTCGCGGAACTGGTTGAGGCTCTTCGACACATCGGCGACGAGCTTGGCGTAGGCCTCCATCTGCTGGATCGACGAGGTCACGATCGAATTGAACACGCCGTCGATCAGCCCGGAGACGAAGGTGGGGAAGTTCACCGCGTCCATCAGCGCGCCGGCCTGCTCCACACCGGTGCGCAGCGCCTGGCCGAATTCCGGTTGATTCTCCTGCGGCAGCGGTGCGCTGTCCTCACCGGCGAGTGCGCGCACCTGCGGGCTGAGCTGGCCGCGCTTGAGGCGCACGCCGTCGGGCTCGGCGAGGTAGGTCGCGATCTGGACCATGCCCTTGGCCAGCGTCTCGCGCTTGTCCGGCGACAGTTGGGTGAAGGCGTCGCTGCTCTCGAGCAGCTTGCGTACCTGTTGCCGGGCGACGTCCAGGGTCTCGCGGCGGGCGGGCGGTGCGACGCGCGCTGCGGCCTGGGTTCTGGGTAGAAAGATGGCGGACATGGCCTCGCGCTCCGGGTCGGAGGCCGCGCGCGGCGCGGCCGGTGAACTGCTCGATCACTGCTCGATCACTGCTCGATCGCTGATCAATCGTCTTGCGCCGACGGACTCGCGCCCGACGACGAGCGATGTCGCTACTGCAACGCCTGCGCCTCTTCGATCGCCTCGCGCATCTCGAACTCGATCGGACGCACGTACAGACTGATGCGCGCCTGGCTGGTGGGCGTGACGCGCAGACTCAGCACCGAGAAATGTCCCTGCTGGCCCACGTCGTCGACGCCGAACGCATCCAGCCAGCGCGACAGCGCGATCAGCTGACGCGGACGCTCCGCGAGGCCGAGTTTGATGAGATCGAGGAAACGCGCGGGCAGATCGGGAATCGCCGCCAACAGGATTTCAAGTTTCAGTTCGACGCCATCCGGCGTCTCTCGGATACCGATCAACACACCCCCGGCCGGCAATTCGAAGCGTCCGCCCAGCGCGACGCCGACGATGCGCATCAGGCTGGGCAGTTGATGACCGATGCCGAGCCGGTTCATTAGCGGGCCGAGCGCGCTGACCGTCATCGGCCCGCGATGCAGGAACGTCACGCGCTGACTGCCGCTGTCGCGCTTGCAGCCTATCGAGGTGAAAATCGGCATCAGCGTGGGCATTTCGGTCATCACTTGCCGGGTCAACATCGCGAGACTCGGCGACAGCGCTTCGACCTGGGCCGGCTGCAATTCGTAGTAGATCTTTGTCGCGTACAGGCCGTCCTCGTCGAACGAGCTGCCGAACCAGGCGCCGAAATTCATCCAGCTCATGCCGCCGAAACCGCGCCACTCCTCGCTGCGGTTGTCGAACCAGCGCAGCGCGTCGCGGCCGAACACCGGCTGGATCAAGCGACGCATTTCGCGTGTCGCCTCATCGCGCCTGGACACCGGCGACGCGCCGGGGCCGAGCGGTTCGATGGTGAAGCGCAGCTTGTTCGGTTCGGCCTCGGAGAACGAGGGCTCGTACGGCACCGCGCCCGGCGTCAGCGCGTTGTGGGCGTACGAGACATCGTCGTCCGGCAGATAGAACGTACGCTCGATCAGATCGCCGATGTACGGCATCGGGTCGCGGGTGCCGAGCGCCTGCGAGGCGGAGTGGAGCGAGCGCTCCACCAGATGCCTCATCGGCTGCGCGCGTGTGCCAGGGTGGTACATGATCGTTCTCCGTGGAATGTTGCGGTCGCGTGATCGGCGATTGCGTGATCGACAGCGGCGCGATCAGAAGCTCGGCAGGCTGATGCCCGCCGAATCCAGGACGTCGCGGGCGATCTGCGGCATGTCGATCGGCTTGCTGGTGATCGTCGGCGACTCGACCGGTTGGGCGAAGTCTTCGACGCGCTGATCGCCGACGCCACCGACGGCGATGATCTGCTCGCAGGCCTGCAGCAGGTCCCAGTCGGTCGGGTCTTCCATCGGCCGGTCGCTCCCGCGCAATTGCGGGTTGCTCAGGGCGTTGATTGAGATCACGTCGCCGAAGTTGGCGGTGAGGCGCTGCTGGTTCTTGGCCAGCCAGGCGATGATGATCGCGCCGCATTTGGCCTGGGTCCGATAGCGGTGACTGTTGCGCGCACCCCCCAGGTAGTTGGCGTTGATCGTATCGATCACCTGCCACATGTCGCGCGACGCGGTGGCGCTGCGGATCTCCGGGTCGCTGAGCAGGTCGCGGTATTCGATGATCAGCGTCTTCAGTTCCTTCGAGAACTGGTAGGCGATGCCGTAGCAGCTGCGCGACAGGCTCGCGGCGAGATCGCGCGCGGACTTGCGCACCTGCTCCTGCGACACCGACAGCGGGATCTGGCTGCGGAACATGCGGTCGACGGTGAGCTGGCGACCGAACGACGACACCGACGAGATGAACCGCATCCACAGGTCGCTGAACTCGCGGTTGGGCTGGTTGTAGGTCGGGTCGCCGCCGGGCGTGCCGAACGCGCGCATGTACAGGTCGCGACGTTCGCCTTCTGTGATGCGCTCCGAGGACTTCTTGTAATAGCTGTAGAGATAGTCGCCGGTCTTGCCGTAGCTCAGCGGCAGCAGGCCGGCGCGGAACAGCTCGACCAGCTTCTCGACCACCTGCGGCATCCGCGCCTCTTCGAGCTGGTGCGCGAAGTAGATGGCCTGGGCAGCCTCGAGATTCTCGCGGATGATCTCGGAATCGGTCGCTTCGTCCAGATCGGGCAGCGAGATATGCATCGACGACGGCGGCGCGCCGCCGACCACGCCGCTCTGCATTTCGTAGACGTTCTCGATGCGGCTGCTCAGCCACGGATCGTTGGGGCTGACGCCATCCGCGGCGAGCTTGCGCACCACCGCGGCGATGTTGCGGCCGCTGAGGACGGCGACGCCGTCGTCCATGCCCGGAACGCTGTCGGTGGTGACGGTCTCGCGGACCTTGCTCTCCGGATTCTCGTCCGGCGAGATGCAGCCGTAGATCTGCCGGTCGATCAATCCCGCCTTGATCTGCGATTTCAGCGGCACCGTGTAGCGTCCGCTCAACTGCGCGAAGGCGGCGTCGAACAGCTCGCGGCATTCGCGATACTCGCCCTGCGCCGAGCTGACCTTCTGCACGAAGCCGCGGGTCACGCGGCCGTTGCGCACCGGCTCGGTCTGGCCGTCGAGCTGCAACAGGCCGCAGATGCCGGCAATCTCGCGCTCGGCGTTTTCGAGCGCGCCGAGCAGGTTCCCGGGCACGCGCTGGCTGCCGATCAGGCCGTATTTGTGGACGAAGGTGGTGCCTTCC
>JAYUUH010000429.1:0-3292 GCA_043754745.1 Lysobacter sp. | reverse complement strand
TCGGAGTTGGTCGTGGCCAACCGCGCCCTGGACCGCGTCGACGCCGAAAGCCTGATGCGCCAGATCGCGGTCGATCCCGATGTCGAGTACATCGAGCCGAACATACGCCTGTATCACACCCTCACCCCGAACGACACCTTCTTCAACCTGCAGTACGGTTTCCAGAGCGGCGTCGGTGGCAGCAATGCCGATCAGGCCTGGAATCTCGGCTTTTTCGGCGCGGGCAAGATCGTGGCCGTGCTCGACACCGGTTATCGTCCGCACGTCGATCTCAACGCCAACATCATCAACGGCTACGACTTCATCACCAACATCGCCACTGCCAACGACGGCAACGGCCGCGACGCCAGCGCCCTCGATCCGGGCGACTGGGCAGCCGCAGGCCAGTGCTACGCCGGTTCCCCGGCCACCAACTCCAGCTGGCACGGTACCCATGTCGCCGGCACGGTAGCGGCGGTGACCAACAACGCGGCCGGTGTCGCCGGCATGGCCTTCAACGCCAAGGTGCTGGCGGTGCGCGTGCTCGGCCGCTGCGGCGGTACGCTCGCCGATATCGCCGACGCGATCACTTGGTCCTCGGGCGGTGCTGTGGCCGGGGTGCCGACGGTCGGCGCCAACAAAGCCAGCGTCATCAACATGAGTTTGGGCGGTGGCGGTGCGTGCTCGGCGGCGTCGGCGATGAATGTTGCGATCAATGGCGCGATCGGACGTGGTACCACAGTGGTGGTCGCGGCCGGCAACAGCAATGCCAATGTGACCGGTTTCACGCCGGCGAGCTGTCCTGGCCCGGTGACTGGCACCACCACAAATGGCCTGATCGTGGTCGGCGCGACCGACTCTGCAGGCGCAAAGGCTGGCTTCTCCAACTTCGGTGCGGGGGTCGATGTCGCCGCCCCGGGCGTCAGCATCGCGTCCACTCTGAACGCGGGCACCAGCGTGCCCGGCGCTGACAACTACGTGTATTACAGCGGCACGTCGATGTCGTCTCCGCACGTGGCGGGGCTTGTCGCGTTGATGCATTCCAAGCCGAGCGTGGACTGCGCGCCCGCGAATTGCGAGGCGATCATCAAGGCGAACACGAAGCCCTTCGGCGCCGCGCCGCCTCAGCCGCTCGGAACCGGCATCATCGACGCACTCAGGACGGTCATCGCCACGCCATAAACGCCAAGGTCGCTTGATGTGTTGTCCTAAACCCCGGCTTCGGCCGGGGTCTTTCTATTCAGGGATGCCCACGCCGGCGAAAAATTCGCTGGCGGAGGCAGGGGCTCGCCGGTACAATTCTCGCTCGCCTGACTACCCCTCGCCCCGGACCGGTTCCGCACCGTGTCCGAGGCTTCGTGCAACCTGCCGCCGGCAAAACGAGGCGAACTCCAGTGAGCGATACCGCAATCCTTGTCCTCGAAGACGGCACCGTATTCGAGGGCGAATCCGTAGGCGCGCCCGGCCTGTCCGTGGGCGAGGTGGTGTTCAACACCGCGATGACCGGTTACCAGGAAATCCTGACCGATCCGTCCTACGCCCGTCAGCTGGTGACGCTGACCTATCCGCATATCGGCAACACCGGCTGCACCGCCCTCGACGACGAAGCGGAGCAGGTCTGGGCTTCCGGCCTGATCGTCCGCAACGTGCCGCGCCGCCCCAGCAACTGGCGCAATCAGGTCGCACTGCCCGAATGGCTGAAAGCCCGCGGCATCGTCGCGATTTCCGAAATCGATACCCGCAAGCTCACCCGCATGCTCCGCGATCGCGGCGCCCAGAATGGCGCGGTGATGGCGGGCGACGTGAACGTCGACAAGGCGCTGGAAGCCGCGCGCAAGTTTCCGGGGTTGAAAGGCATGGATCTGGCGAAAGTGGTCAGCACCGGCGAACGCTATCCGTGGACCGAAGGTCAGCTCGATCTCGACCGCAATGCCTTCGTTTCCGCGGAACCGAAATTCCGCGTCGTCGCCTACGACTTCGGCGTGAAGCTCAACATCCTGCGCATGCTCGCCGAACGCGGCTGCGACGTGACCGTGGTACCGGCACAGACGTCCGCCGCCGACGTGCTCGCGTTGAATCCTGACGGCGTATTCCTGTCGAACGGCCCCGGCGACCCGGCGCCCTGCGATTACGCCATCGCCGCGATCCGCGAATTCATCGCGCAGAAAATTCCGACCTTCGGCATCTGCCTCGGCCACCAGTTGCTGGGGCTCGCCTCCGGCGCACAGACGCTGAAGATGAAGTTCGGCCACCACGGCGCGAACCATCCGGTGATCGACATCGACAGCGGACGGGTGATGATCACCTCGCAGAACCACGGTTTCGCCATCGACGAAGCCACGTTGCCGGCCAACGTCCGTGTGACCCATCGTTCGCTGTTCGACGGCAGCAACCAGGGCATCGCCCTCAGCGATGCGCCGGCCTTCAGTTTCCAGGGCCATCCCGAAGCCAGCCCCGGCCCGCACGATGTCGCGCCGCTGTTCGACAGGTTCGTGGCGATGATGTTGGCAGCCGATTGATCGGCTGATGAGATACGGTATGCCACATCCGGCACAAATTCATGGAGTCCATCATGTTTAACGAATGGGATATCCAAGCACTGCGTGGTGTAGGCAATGTCGAATTGCGATTCGATGCTGCTAAACGAGTACGCGTTCTGTTCGGTTCGAATGGAGTAGGCAAGACCAAATGCCTGGAGGCCATCTTCCAAGCGCTGCTTTTTGGTAATAAAAATGTGCTGAATGAGTTCATGCATCGTGCGTATTCGCCAGGATGGGAGTCAGCGGCGTCAATGAGCGCCGGCGGTAGCGAAATTTTTAGAGCGCAAGAACAAGCATCTCGGATTGAAAGTTTTTCCAATGGGTTTCGGCATGAATATCCAGTCGTCTTCGTCGGTGCGTCCGGACGATCACGCATGCCGGGTGCCGATCATCATATAGAGCTGATTGGCACTTTTTCTGAAAGAAAGAAGCGATATTTCGAATCGCTGATTTCAGCTGTCACAGGAAAATCCATGTCCGATATCGGCATGACGGTCAATGCGCAGTCATGGTTCATTTCTAGGGCCAGTTCTGTAAATCCGTATCAAAAAGATGCCGACAATCGAAGCGTCGAAATTGAAGCAGTACTTCAAATTCTAAATTCGATCGATAAACGTATCGACCCGAAGCAATTGCAGACAGACGGCGCCGGGAAGGTATCCCTATTGATTGACGGTGCATATCGTGAACTTCAACAACTTAGCTCGGGTTTTGCGTCGCTTATCAAGCTGGTACAGGCCATCGTTTCCGGTTACGCGAATTTCACTAACGAA
>JAYUUH010000428.1:0-9942 GCA_043754745.1 Lysobacter sp. | reverse complement strand
AACTGGCGCCGATCCTCGACATCGCCCTCGACCCCACCCGCCAGCGCGTGATCCTGGACATCGGCGCCGACCAGGGCGTGAGCATGGGGCAGGCGGCGATCGATGCCGGCGGCCTGATCGGCCAGGTGATCGAAGTGCGCGCCTCCACCGCGACCGTGCTGCTGCTGACCGATCCCGACCATGCGGTGCCGGTGGCGGTGTCGCGCAACGGTATCCGCCTGGTCGCCTACGGTCGCGGCGACCGCCTCGAACTGGCCAACGTCCCGACGTCCAGCGACGTGAAGGTCGGCGACCGCATCGTCACGTCAGGCCTGGGCGGTCGTTTCCCGCCGGGCTTCCCGGTCGGCACGATCACCGCGCTGCGCCGCGACGAGAGCCGCGCCTTCCTGGTCGGCGATCTCAAACCGGCGGCGCGGCTGGATCGCGGTCGCGACGTGCTGTTGCTGCGACCTACGCAATCCGCGAATCGCCCCGCGCAGCCGGTGTCCGCGCAACCGGCCAAAACCGGTGCCCTAGCCGTGCCGCCTCCGGCCGCCGCAACTGCGCCGCCGCAACCGGCGCCCGCCCGATGAGCCGCACGCGCCGCCCCTGGCTGTTTCCGGCGAGCCTCTTCGTCGCCCTGCTGCTCGGCCTGCTGCCGTTGCCGGCGATGCTGCAGCCGCTGCGCCCGTACTGGCTGGCGCTGGTCCTGGCCTACTGGCTGCTGGAAGACCACGAGCGCGTCGGCCTCGGCCTAGCGTTCTCCATCGGTCTGCTCGCCGATGTCGCGTTCGGCAGCCTGCTGGGCGAACAGGCGCTGCGGCTCACGGTGATCACCTTCATCTTGCAGCGCTTCCGGCCGCAGCTGCGCTTCTATCCGATGGCGCAGCAGGCACTGGCCATCGGCGGCCTGCTGTTGAACGATCAGATCATCGTCACCGCCGCGCATTTCGTGCTCGGCCAGCCGATCCGCGGCTGGATGCAGTGGTGGACCCCGCTGATCGGCGCCACGCTGTGGCCGCCGCTGTTCGTGCTGCTGGACGGCTTGCGCGTGGGCCGCAAGCACTCGGGCTGACGCATGCGCCGTCACTACGTCAGGAATTCCGCGCAGGAGGCGGAACAATTCCGCAGCCGCGCCGCGCTGGGTTTCCTCGCGGTGGTGCTCGCGCTGGGCGGTCTGGCGGCATGGTATTTCAAGCTGCAGGTGCTCGACCACACCGACTACGCCAAGCGTTCGCAGGACAATCGGGTGAAGCAGCGGCCGGAAGTGCCGGCGCGCGGCCTGATCTACGACCGCAAGGGGCGGGTGCTGGCCGACAACGTGCCGGCGTATCGCCTCGACGTGGTGCCGGCCGAGGCCGGCGACATCGACGCGCTGATCGCATCGCTGTCGAAGATCATCGCGCTCGCGCCCGAAGACATCGCGCGCTTCAACGACACCCGCCGCGTCACCCGCAGCTTCCTGCCGGTGACGCTGCGGCTGCGCATCGATGACGAAGAGGCCGCGCGTTTCGCGGTCGACCGCTGGCGCTATCCCGGCGTCGAGCTGGTGCCGTATCTCACCCGCCGTTACCCTCATGGCGACCTGTTCGGCCATGTGATCGGCTATGTCGGTCGCGTCGACAAGCAGGACATCGAGAAACTCGGCGAAGGTACCGCCGCGTTCAGCCACACCGGCAAATCCGGCATCGAACGTTTCTACGACGACAGCCTGCGCGGCGCGATCGGTTACGAACAGATCGAGACCAACGTCGAAGGCCGCGTCATCGGCAGCCTCGGTCGCATTCCCGCCACGCCCGGCGCCGACCTGCGGCTGAGCATCGACGCCGACGTGCAGCGCGCCGCCAGCATCGCGTTCGGCGACCTCACCGGCTCGGCGGTCGCGATCGATCCGCGCACCGGCGAAGTGCTGGCGATGGTGAGTCTGCCGACCTACGACCCGAACCTGTTCGTCAACGGCATTTCGCACACCGACTACCGCAGATTCATGGACGATCCCGCGCGGCCGCTATTCAACCGCAACGTGCTGGGCGGCGTCGCGCCCGGCTCCACGCTCAAGCCACTGATCACGCTGGCGGGCCTGGACAGCGGCCTGCGCACGCCCGACGACAGGGTGCTGTCGACCGGCGAATTCCGCATCGCCGGCCAGAAGCGCGGCTATCGCGATTCGCACGGCGGCGGCCACGGCTGGACCGATGCGCGCAAGGCGATCGGCGATTCGGTGAACACCTACTACTACCGGCTGTCGCTGGACATGGGCATCCGCAAGTTCGACGAATACCTGTCGCTGTACGGCTTCGGCGCGCCAACCGGCATCGATCTGGCCGGCGAAACCGGCGGCATCCTGCCTTCCCCGGAGTGGAAGGAAAAGAACGCGAAAAAGCAGGGCCCCTGGTATCCCGGCGACACCATCATCTCCAGCATCGGCCAGGGGTTCTGGAAAGCCACGCCGCTGCAGCTCGCGCAGAGCACCGCCGCGCTCGCCGCGGACGGGCTGCTGCGCCGGCCGCACCTGGTCAGCGCGCGGCGCACCGATTTCGACAAGCCGTGGGTGATGGTGGAACAACCGGCGCCGCGCGCGATCAGCCGCAATGCCGCGAACCTGCAGGTGATCCGCGAAGGCATGATCCGCACCGTGCACGGCCCCGGCGGCACCGCGCGGGTGATCAGCGTCGGTGCGCCGTACCTCATCGCCGGCAAGACCGGCACCGCCCAGGTCGTCAGCCGTCGCGGCAACGTCAGCGTCAACCCGCGCAACCTGCCGATGCATCTGCGCCATCGCGCGCTGTTAATCGGCTACGCGCCCGCCGAAGATCCGACCATCGCCGTCGCGGTGGTGGTGGAAGGCGGCGGTTACGGCGCCAGCACCGCCGCGCCGATCGCGCGCAAGATCCTCGACGCTTGGCTGCTGGGCAAGATGCCGGAGCCCGATCCAGCAGTGCTGGCGGTCGAACTCGCCGCCAATCCGTTCGCGAATGTCGTCTCCAGCATCGGCAGCAATGCCGAAGGCCGGGGCGCGACAGCGCCGCCGTTCGCGCAGGAACCCGCGCGATGAGCGCCTTCGTCCGCTGGCTGCTGGATCTGTTGCAGCGCTTCACCCGCAGCCTCGATCTGCCGTTGCTAGCGGCGCTGCTGGCGCTGATGGGCATCGGCCTGGCGGTGCTCTACAGCGCCGGCAACGAAAATCCGCGGCTGGTGATGGCCCAGGGCGCGCGTTACGGCGTCGGTCTCGGCGCGCTGTGGCTGCTGTCGCGGGTATCGCCGACGCAGTTGCGCAGCATCACGCCGCTGGTGTTCGCGGGCTCGCTGCTGCCCCTGGTCGCAGTGCTGTTCATCGGCGACGGCAAGCACGGCAACCACTGGATCAATCTCGGCGTGTTCTATTTCCAGCCCGCCGAGCTGCTCAAGCTGAGCCTGCCGATGATGGCCGCGTGGTATCTGCATCAAGAGCGTTTGCCGCCGCGGTTCGCCACCGTGCTCATCGCCGGCGCCATCATCGGGGTGCCGACGCTGCTGATCCTGCTGCAGCCCGACTTCGGCACCGCGATGCTGGTCGCCGCCAGCGGTTGCTTCGCGCTGTTCCTCGCCGGTCTGCCGTGGCGATGGTTCATCGTCGCCGGAACAAGTGCCGCGGCGGCGGCGCCGGTCGCGTGGTTCTGGTTCCTGCGCCCGTACCAGAAAGACCGCATCCGCACCTTCCTGAATCCGGAATCCGATCCGCTCGGCACCGGCTGGAACATCATCCAGTCGAAGATCGCGATCGGCTCCGGCAACTGGACCGGCCAGGGCTGGGGCCAAGGCACGCAATCGCACCTCGACTACCTGCCCGAACACACCACCGACTTCATCTTCGCGGTGCTGTCCGAAGAATTCGGCTGGGTCGGGGTGAGCATCACCCTCGCGCTGTACATGTTCGTCGTCGGCCGCTGCCTGTGGATCGCCAGCGAAGCCCGCGACACCTACTCGCGCCTGCTCGCCGGCGCGCTCGGCCTCGCGTTCTCGGTCTACGTGATCGTCAACGCCGGCATGATCTCCGGCCTGCTGCCGGTGGTCGGCGTGCCGATGCCGCTGCTCAGCTACGGCGGCACCGCTGCGGTGTCGCTGCTCGCGGGTCTTGGCGTGGTGATGGCGATGAAGGAGCGGCGTTGAGTCGCGTTTCTTGCAAGTGAAGAAGAAGAACAGCAGATCTTCCGCGCTGTGCGCGGGTTACTTTCTTTAGCGTAAAGAAAGTAACCAAAGAAAACACTCAGTGCCGGAGCAAATCTGCCGTCGGGAAGTTGGCCGGGATTTTTCGATGCGGCATCCATGCCGCGTCGAAAAACGGCGCACCTCCTGTGCGCCGCCCTCCGGGTCTGCGATTGCGTGGCCACTCGCTTGGCGGATTTCAAAGCTGGGGTTTGCCTTGTCGTCGGCTAAACGCTAACCGGGAACGTTTGTGTAGCCGGACCCACGCCCTATGTTGATTGTGCCCGCTACGCAGCGGTATCCCGAACGCGCTTCGCCGACAGTTTCAGGATCATCCTGAAATAAAACCCCGGCAGGAAACGCTTCACCCGCCAGCGCATCGGTTCGCGTTTGGTCGGGATGATCATGAACTGGCCGCGTTCCGCAGCCGCGAACACCTTGTCGGCGACGCCGTCGAGCGTATCTGGCGAGGTGTCCATGAGCTTGATGACTTTCGCTTTGATCCTATCGCTGGCGAACGCGGTTTCCAGCAGGTTGGTGCGGAAGAACGCGGGGCAGATCACGCTCACGCCGACGCCGCTGGCATGCGTTTCGGCGCGCAGTTGTTCCGACAGCGCGACCACGCCGGCCTTCGCCACGCCGTAGCTCATCATGCCCGGTGCGCCGGCCAGGCCGGCGAAGCTCGCGGTGTTGATGACCTGGCCCCTGCGCGCCTCGAGCATCGCCGGGAGAAACAGCCGGCAGCCGCGCACCACGCCCAGCAGATCGATGTCGATGATCTTGCGCCACTCCTCCATGGTGGTCTCGACCATGGCGCCGACCGAGGCGATGCCGGCGTTGTTGACCAGCACGTCCACGCCGCCCCATTCGCGCTGGATGCGGTCGTGCAGGGCCTGCATCGATGCGTCGTCGCCGACATCCACGACCTGCGCGAGATGTCCGCTGCCCGGCAGCGCCGCCGCGGCCGCTTCGGCGCGCTCGGCGATGAGATCGACGCAGGCCACGCGCGCGCCGCTGCGCGCGTAGCGATACGCCAGCGCAAGGCCCAAGCCACTGCCGGCGCCGGTGATCAGTACGCGTCGTCGATTCGTGTCCATGTGCCCCGCCCTTGCTGTGCTAGTCTCGCCAGCATAGCAAGCCGCCTCCGGCGTGCCGCCCTTTCACCCATGATTTCATGGCCTTCCATGTCGATATCCGACCCCCTGTTCGACCTCACTGGCAAGATCGCGCTGGTCAGTGGCGCGTCGCGCGGCATCGGCGAAGCGATCGCGCATGCGCTCGCCGCGCACGGCGCGCACGTCGTCTGCACCTCGCGCAATGTCGAGGCCTGCGAAACCGTCGCGGCCGCGATCCGCGCAGCCGGCGGCTCCGCCGAGGCGCATGCCCTGCACGTCGGCGATCCTGACGCGATCGAAGCCCTGTTCGCTGCGCTGGACGCAGCCGGGAAAGCACCCGATCTGCTGGTCAACAATGCCGCCACCAATCCGTATTTCGGCCCGATGATCGACATGGATCTGGGCAGCTACCAGAAAACCGTCGACGTGAATCTGCGCGGCTATTTCTGGACCACGGTGCAGGCCGCGCGCCGCATGAAAGCCAAGGGCGGCGGCAGCATCGTCAACATCGCCTCGGTCAACGCGAAGCGGCCCGCGGCCGGGCAGGGCGTGTATTCGATGACCAAGGCCGGCATCGTCAACATGACCGAAGGCTTCGCCAAGGAACTCGCGGGCGAGGGCATTCGCGTCAACGCCGTGCTGCCGGGATTGACCGACACCAAGTTCGCATCGTCGATCACGTCCAATCCGAAGCTCATGGGCATGATGTCGCAGCTGATCCCGATGCGCCGCAGCGCGCAGCCGGACGAGATCGCGCCGGCGGTGCTGTTCCTGTGTTCGCCGGCGGCGGGTTATGTCACCGGCACGTGTCTTGCGGTGGATGGGGGTTATCTGGCCTGAGGTTCGGGCTGGCGCCGCGCGCTTTGCATTCTGTGTGTGATGTTTTGCGGGTAAAGCTTGGAACCTTTTTCGCGCACCCAGCGCGAAAAAGTTCCAAGCTCTACCCGCACACCAGAACGCTACCGGCATCGAAATCGCCACAAGAATCAATGGAAAGCATCGATCGTCTGCACGTTTGTTCAAGCATTGGACGCCCCTGCCAAAAGCTGGCGCTACAACTCTCCAGTCTCATCATTTCCAGCACGCTTCGGAATCCTTCGCCGCGGCGCCTGCGCCTCGCGCTCCTGCATCTCGCGCACTCGCTCGCCCGCGGTGCGGATCAGCTCGGGCAGTAAGTGCGCTTCGGGCAGATGCTTCCAGTATTTCTGCGGCATTTCCTGGCGCATCATCCGCGGGTTGAGCCGCGCCGGGTTGAAGATGTGCGCGTAATACGTGCGCCACAGGTCCTCGTGGGCGTCTTCCGCCGGCGCGTCGCTGCGGTGCATGCCGGGCGCGAACGCGAGCGCGCTGCCGTCCCAGGCGACGCTGCGGTACGGCGTGAGGATGGCCCAGCGCATGCCGGCGAAGCGGCGCGCGAAGAACGGCGCGACGCGATCGAGGATCCAGTGTTCGGGCTCGAACCAGGCGATGAACGCGTCGTGCTCGCCCGGGATTTCGCGGAAGCGCACGAACGCCTTCATTTTGTGGGTGTCGCGGCTCACCGCTTTGGCGAGTTCCGACGCGCGCCGGGTGTCGGGATCGGTCACGCGCACCAGCAGATGTTTCTCGCCGTGCGCGATCCGCCACGCGATGCGGTACAGCAGCGCATGCCGCTGCGGGTCGCGATGGCACAGCACCGCATCGGCGAGTTCGAACAACCTTGCGGTGACCGGCGGCGGCGCCGTACGCGGCAGCGCCGCCGAGAGCGGCGTGGCCGGGAGCAGGCTGGCCTGGGCGTCGCCGGTCCAGTCGATGTCCTCGGGCGCCAGGTCCGCGCGCAGCGCGATGCGCGCGGCATCGCGCCAGGCATCGAGATCCCAGGCCGGTTTGATGTCGGCGCGGAAGGCGGTGCCGGCCGGTGCGGCGCTCATGCCGCGAACAGATCCTGCTGGCGCGGTTTAGGCGCCAGTTGCGCGCGCAGCACCTCGGGATCGTCCAGACGTTTGCGCGGGTGATGATCGAGCAACTGCACGAACGGCAGCATTTTCTGCAGCGGCGCGCGCAGCCGGGCAAGATCGGCGATGCGCAGTTTGCCGTGGCGCCGCGCCAGCACGATGCGATCGACGTTGCGCGTCCCCAATCCGGGCACACGCAGCAGCGTTTCGCGCGGCGCGGTGTTGAGGTCCACCGGAAAGTGCTGCGGATGGCGCAGCGCCCATGCGAGCTTGGGGTCGATGTCGAGATCGAGCATGCCGCTGCCGCCCTGCGCGGTGTCCGGCGCGATTTCCTCGACCTTGAAATCGTAGAACCGCAGCAGCCAGTCGGCTTGGTAGAGCCGGTGTTCGCGCAGCAGCGGCGGCGGTTTGATCGGCAGTTTCGATGAAGCATCCGGAATCGGGCTGAAGCCGGAGTAATAGACCCGGCGCATCCGGTAGTCGTTGTAGAGGCCATGCGAGGTGTGCAGGATGCTGCGGTCGTCGGCATCGTCGGCGCCGACGATCATCTGCGTGCTTTGCCCGGCGGGCGCGAAGCGCGGCGGTTTGGCGCGGCGTTTCGTCGTCGCGGCCTGCGGTTTGCGCGCCTCGCGGTTCTCGTCGATGCGCCAGCGCAGTTCGCCCATCGCGGCGTGGATGCCCGGCATCGTCTTCTCGGGCGCGAGCTTCGCCAGCCCCGCCTCGGTGGGCAGTTCGACGTTGATGCTAAGCCGGTCGGCGTAGCGTCCCGCGGCGGCCAATAGGTCGGGCGAGGCTTCGGGAATGGTCTTGAGATGGATGTAGCCGGCGAAGCGATGGTCTTCGCGCAGGCTGCGCGCCACTTCGACCATCTGCTCCATCGTGTAGTCGCCGTTGCGGATGATGCCGCTGGAGAGGAACAACCCTTCGATGTAATTGCGCTTGTAGAAATCGAGGGTGAGCCGCACCACTTCGTCGGTGGCGAACCGTGCGCGCTGCACGTTGCTGGACACCCGGTTCACGCAGTACGCGCAGTCGTAGACGCAGAAATTCGTCAGCAGGATCTTCAGCAGCGAGACGCAGCGCCCGTCGGGCGTGTACGAGTGGCAGATGCCCATGCCCCCGGCGCTGCCGATCCCGCCGGTACCGCGCGAATCCCGGCGTTCGCCGCCGCTGGACGCGCAGGACGCGTCGTACTTCGCGGCGTCGGCGAGGATCGCGAGTTTTCGGGTCAATTGCATGGGGTCATTCTGCACCGTGCGCGTCTCATCGGGTGAGACGCACATCGTGCGCGGGGACATGCCGGTTCAGGCGATGATGGACGATGTCCGGCCGCTCGGTTACGGTCGTCCGCCAGCCACCGGAACCGAGCGCCATGCGTCTCTCATCGTTGCATCTGTATCCGCTCAAGTCCGCCGCGGGCGTCGCTGTCGATGCCTTCGATGTGCTGCCGCGCGGGCCGCGGAACGACCGCCGCTGGCTGGCGGTCGATGCCGACGGCAGATTCATCACCGCGCGCGAGGTCCCGGAGATGGTGCTCATCCGCGCCGAGGCGATGGGCGAAGGCCTGCGCCTGTCCGCGCCCGGCCTTCACGCGCTCGAGGTACCGCCGCCGCCGTCCGATGCGCCGCGTCAGCGCGTGACGATCTGGAAGGATGCGGTGGATGCGCAATGCGCCGACGCGGCCGCCGATGCCTGGCTGAGCGCATGCCTGCAGCGACCGGTGCGCCTGGTGCGCATGGACGATGCGGCGCGGCGTGCGGTCGATCCCGCCTATGCCGAGCCGGGCGATGAAGTGAGTTTCGCCGATGGCTATCCGCTGCTGGCGATTTCGCAGGCCGCGCTCGACGGCCTGAACGCGCGTCTCGCCGATGCCGGCCGCGCGCCGGCGATCATGGCGCAGTTCCGGCCGAATCTCGTCGTCGTCGATGCGGCCGCGCACGCCGAGGACGACTGGACGCGCGTGCGCATCGGCGACGTCGAATTCGATGCGGTCAAGCGCTGCATCCGCTGCGTGTTCACTACCGTCGATCCGGCCGCCGGCGCGCGGCGCGCGGACGGCGAACCGCTGAATATCCTGAAGGACTATCGACGCACGCCGGCCGGCATCGCTTTCGGCATGAATCTGATTCCACGGTTGGGCCCGCGCGGCACCGGCACGCTGCGGGTCGGCGATGCGGTGACCGTGCTGGCCTGAGCCGTCAACGACCGTCCACTCGCCGCGGCGTCCCGTGGGCGCGTTCCGCAAGCCAGCGCTCCGCCGCGATCCTGTCCGGATCGATGCCCGCGACCGCGTCCTCCAGCCGCGTGCGGACCGCGATGTCCGGCAGCACGCCGCGATCGGGCGGCTCGCCCGCCGTGAAATGCGCCAGCAGCGGAATGTCCACGCTCACGCCGGAAGTCGGCAGGACCAGCCACGCGAGCTGACCGCCGTTGAGCCCGCGCAGGTTGCCGCCGGTTTCGCCGCCGATCAGCGTGGCGGCGCCGGCAGCCTTGAGGTCGCGCGCGAGCAGATAGCCGGCGGAACTCATGCGCGGCCCGGTCAGCGCAACCACCAGGCCGCGATAAGGCTTCGCCACCGGCTCGATGCGCTGCGGCGCCGTATCCGGGAGCGACCAGTTTCGCCCCGGTCCGCGCGCGACCTGGCCGGTGCGGTCGAAGAACGAGAAATCCCAAGTGTCGAGGAATCGCGCCAGCGCGTAGGGCGCGCGTTCGTAAGCCGATTCGGAGCG
>JAYUUH010000427.1:0-9972 GCA_043754745.1 Lysobacter sp. | reverse complement strand
CAACGAGCAGGGCGTGTTCGACTTCATGCTCACCGCCTCGGCCATCGGCATCCTCTACAAGGAAAACGCGTCGATCAGCGGCGCGGAAGTCGGCTGCCAGGGCGAAGTGGGCGTGGCCTGTTCGATGGCCGCCGCCGGTCTCACCGCCGCGCTCGGCGGCACCCCCGGACAGGTCGAGAACGCCGCCGAGATCGGCATGGAACACAACCTCGGCCTGACCTGCGACCCGATCGGTGGCCTAGTGCAGATTCCCTGCATCGAACGCAACGCGATGGGCGCGGTGAAAGCCATCAACGCCTCGCGCATCGCGATGCGCGGCGACGGCAAGCACAAGGTGTCGCTCGACAAGGTCATCAAGACCATGCGTGACACCGGCCGCGACATGCAGGACAAGTACAAGGAAACCTCGCGCGGCGGCCTGGCGGTGAACGTCATCGAGTGTTGATCGGGAGCAAGGCGTCCGCATCCGCTGATCGGCATCGGTGAAACCATGCGGATATCGGCGAACCCGATATCCGCCACCGAACGCCCGGGCCGACCGGATGGCGCCTGATCGACAAAATTCGAGCGACGCCGGTCACAGATGCGAATACACGTTTAGACTCGGGGCACGACAGCCGCCCTGGGGAAAGACTGGATGTTGTTTCGCCTCGCGTGGCTGACCGCCCTCTACCTGCTGGGCGCATGGTACGCATCGGCCTTCGTTCCGGCACCGGGCGCGGTCAGCCTGTTCTGGCCGGCCTCCGGCGTAGCCTATGCCGCGGTGCTCCGCTACGGGCCGCGCTGGACGATGTTCGTGCCGATTCCGGTGCTGCTGAACCATTGGCTGTTCAGTCCGGTCCCGGCCGGCTTCCTGCCCTACTCGGTCGCCAGCAATCTGCTGGGCGCGCTCGCCGGTTATTACATCTGCACGTCGATCACCGGGCCGCGGGCCAGACTCAGCGTCCGCAGCGGGTTCGGGCTGATGTGCGGCGCGTTGACGATGTCGATCACCTCCGGGCTGATCGGCACCGCAGGGCTGGTGACGACGGACATGGCCGCTGGCGACGACGACTGGCTGGCGCTCGCTACCTGGAGCATGGCCAACCTGCTGGGCATCATCTGTCTGGCGCCGTCGCTGATCTACCTGACCCGGCAACTGTCGGCCGCGCCGAGCCTCGTCGTGGCCGGCAAGTACTCCTCGCCGCGCGAGAAATCGATCTGGGCGCTGTGCGCCATCCTCACCGCGCCGATCTTCTATTACGCCGGCACCAAGAACGGCCTGTACTCGCTGGGGCTGGTCTCCCTGCCGCTGGCCCTGCTGCTGTGGAGCGCGGCGCGCTTCGAGCCGCTGTGGTCGGTGCTCGGCACCGGCGTCGCGGTGCTGATCATCACCTCGCTGACCGCACTGGGCCTGGGCGGCTTCCAGTCGCCCAAGGACCCGCTCGATACCGCGCTGCTGCTCGGCTTCATGTGCCTGTTCGCGAACATCCCGCTGATGCTGATGGCGGCGATCTCCGAGCAGCGTGCGGCCACCCGTGAGGCGCTGACCCGCGCGGTGACCGACGCCGCCACCGGCCTGCCCAACCGCAGCGCCTTCGAGCAGGCGGTGCAGAAGGCGATCTCGCGCCAGAGCGAAGAACACGGCCTGATCTATCTCGATCTCGACCACCTCAGCCTGATCAACGACACCACCGGCCACACCGCTGGCGATACGGTGATCCAGGCGATCGGCGCACTGCTGCGCTCCCGGGCGGGGCAGGACGATCAGGTCTTCCGCATCGGCGGCGACGAGTTCGCGCTCCTGCTGCACGGCCCACCGAATGCGTCGCTGCGCACCGCCGAGATCGTGCTGCATGCGATCGAACGCTACCGGATAGGCTGGCAGGACCAGATACTGAATGTCACCGCCAGCATCGGCCTGGCGACGTTCCGGGCCGGCGAAGCCGACTCCACGCGCCTGTTGTCGCTGGCCGACAGCGCGTGTTTCACTGCCAAGGAGCTGGGCGGCAACCGCATTTGCGTCGCCAATCACGAGTCCGGCGAACTGCAGGAGCGGACCGCGGCGATGCGCTGGGCGGTGCGCATCCGCGAAGCACTCGAACGCGGGCTGTTCGAACTCGACTGCCAGTCCATCCTGCCGCTGGGCGGCGTGGCTTCGCCGGGGCGCCACTTCGAACTGCTGCTGCGCATGCGCGACCCGGAGACCGGGCAGCGCCTTGCGCCCGGCAATTTCATCCTCGCGGCCGAACGTTTCCAGTTGGGCGTGCAGCTGGACCGGCACGTGATCGAACTCGCGCTGGGCTGGCTGGAGGCCCGCCCCGAAGCCGCCGCGCAGGTGCATCTGTGCGCGATCAACCTCACCGCCGCCTCGATGGTCGACGAGAGTTTCCAGCAGTTCCTGGTCGAGCGCGTGCTGCGCAGCCCGCTGCCGTCGAGCATCTTGTGCTTCGAAATCACCGAAACCAGCGCCGTCCGCGATCTGGCCCGCGCGCAGAGGCTGATCTACCAGCTGCGCTCGCTGGGCTGCTCGTTCGCGCTGGACGATTTCGGCACCGGTTTCTGTTCGTTCACCTACCTGCGCTCGCTCGATGTGGACTATTTCAAGATCGACGGCAGCTTCGTCCGCGACCTGCGCGAATCCGAATTGTCGACGGCGATCGTGCGGTCGATCACCGACATCGCCCACGTCCTGCACAAGAAGACCGTCGCCGAACAGGTCGAAAGCGAAGACGACTGCGATCTGCTGCGCTCGCTGGGCGTCGATCTGGCGCAGGGATTCGGGCTGCACCGGCCCGAGCCGCTGGAAGCGTATTTCGGCCGCCCTGCGCCAGGCAGCCCGGAAGACTGATCCACGAATCGCGGCGCCGGCCTGCAGGCCGACAAGCATCCCGCCAGCCCCTATCGTTGGCCGCCCGCGGCCTCGCGCTGCGCATGGGCATTGTCGCGGATCGCCATGTCGCGTCCGACGATGTAGCCGAAAAACATCTGCGCGAACAACACCAGCACCAGCAGGAGGATCACCGTGAGCACGGTGTCCTGCCGGCGCCATGGCCGGGTCACGGTCGCAGGCGCCTGCGCGGGAACGTCGCCGGGAACGGGCCGCATCGCGGCGAACAAATCGGCGGGCGCCAGCGACAGCGCCGCTGCCAACGCCATCCGCGTCTCGAGCGATGCCGCGCCCGTGGCTTCGACGCGCTGGATCGTGCGCGCGCTCAACCCCGACACATCCGCGAGTTGTTCCTGCGACCATCCGAGCTGCTCGCGCAGAGTTCGGAGTCGCTGTGCGTTGATCGCCATCTCGTCGTGCTGCGCGCACGCGTCAGCCGCTGGCATCACGCGTTCGCGGCGATCTCCAGCGCATCGTCCAGCAGGCCGGCGGCGGTGACGTCCGCACCCGCGCCCGGTCCCTGGATGACCAGCGGCTGCCGGCGGTAGCGGTCGCTCCAGATCGCCACCTTGTTGTCGGTGCCAGCGCCGCCGGCCAGCGGATGGTCCGCCGGCAGCGATTCCAGACCGACACGGGCCTTGCCGTTTTCCAACCGCGCGATGAAACGCAGCTTTTCGCCGCGTTTGTAGGCGCGGGCGTAACGCTCGCGCATGGCGGTGTCGAGTTCCGGCAGCGCCGCATCCACATCGGCGGCCGCGAGCGCCGCAAGTGCGGGCGGCACCAGCGAATCGGCGTCGATGTCATTGCCCTCCAACGCCACGCCGGCGGCGCGCGCGAGGATCAGGAGCTTGCGTCGCACGTCTTCGCCGCTGAGGTCGTCGCGCGGATCGGGTTCGGTATAGCCGGCGTCCCGGGCCTGACGCACGAAGCCCGAGAACGGACGCAGGCCGTCGTACTGATTGAACAGCCACGCCAGCGAACCGGACAACACGCCGGCGATGGCGTGGATGTGGTCGCCGCCGACCTGCAGGGCGCGAATGGAACGCAGCAGCGGCAGACCGGCGCCGACGGTGGCGCTATCGCCGTAATGGCTGTTGCCGCTGCGCTGCGCGTCGCGGATCGCCCGCCAGCGCGCGAGCGACGTCCCCTGTCCCAGCTTGCACGCGGTGACCACGTGGATGCCCTGCGCCAGCCACGCGGCGTGTCGCTCGGCCACGGCTTCGCTGGCGGTGGCGTCGATCAGGATGCGCACGCCGTATTTGCCCAGCGCCAGCAGCGCCGCGCCTGGCGGCGGCGGTGCGACCGGATGCGGATGATCGCGCCGCGCCGCGCGCTCCACGGCATCGGCGAGCGATGTCGGCTGGAACGCGAAGCGCGAATTCGCGGCGTAGCGCAGCGACAAGCGATCGCCCAGCGCGCTGCACTGCCAGCCGGCAAGGCGCGCGAGTACCGCACTGCCCACGGTGCCGGTCCCAAGCAGCGCGATGCGCGCCGGCCGCACGGCCGCCGGCGTGCGCGTCGCAACGACCGCAGAACTCATACCGCGACCTGTTGCGATAGCGGTTTTCGCGCATCGGCCACCGCGAGCGCGCGCGCCAGCGCGGCCGCGATGTCCTCGACCAGATCGTCGGCGTGTTCGATGCCCACCGACAGCCGCAGCAGACCATCGCCGATGCCGGCCGCCTGCCGCGCTTCGGGCGTCATCGCCGCGTGGGTCATCGTCGCCGGATGCGCGATCAGGCTTTCCACGCCGCCCAGCGATTCGGCCAGCGTGAAGTACTCCAGACCATCGACGAATGCGCGCACGGCCGCCTCGCCGCCTTCCAGTTCGACGCTCAGCATCGCGCCGTAGCCTCGCTGCTGGCGCGCGGCCAGCGCATGCCCGGGATGCGTTACCAAGCCCGGGTAATGCAGCTTGCGCACCGCCGGATGATCCTGCAGCAGCGCGATGAGTGCGTGGGTGTTTTCCTGGTGCACGCGCAGGCGCGCATCCAGCGTGCGCAATCCGCGCAGGGTGAGGAAGCTGTCGAACGGCGAACCGGTGATGCCCAGCGCGTTCGCCCACCAGGTCAGCGACTGGTGCTGCTCGGCGGTCTTCGCTACCACCGCACCGCCGACCACGTCGCTGTGGCCGTTGATGTATTTGGTGGTGGAATGCACCACGAAATCGGCGCCGAATTCGATCGGCGTCTGCAGCGCGGGCGACAGGAAGGTGTTGTCGACCACCGTCAACGCGCCGACCGCATGCGCGGTGTCGATCACGAAGCGCAGATCGGTGATGCGCAGCAGCGGGTTGGACGGGGTTTCGATCCACACCACCGCCGGCTGCGTCGCCAGCGTCTCCGCCAAGGCGCGCCGGTCGGTGAAGTCGATGGTCGTCAGCTCGAACGCGCCCTTGTTCGCCAATGCGTTGAACAGGCGCCAGCTGCCGCCGTACGCGTCGTGCGGCACCACCAGGCGCTGGCCCGGCTTCAGTAGCGCGTGCAGCAATAGAGTGATCGCGGACATGCCGGTGGAGGTGACCACCGCGCCGGCCCCGCCTTCCAGGTCCGCCAGCGCCTCGCCCAGCAGGTCGCGGGTCGGGTTGCCGCTGCGGGTGTAGTCGTACTGACGCTTCTCGCCGAAGCCGGCGAAGCTGAAGTTCGACGACAGCACCAGCGGCGGCGTGACCGCGCCGAACGCGGTATCGCGGTCGATGCCGGCGCGGACCGCATTCGTGGCGGCGCGCGCGGCGCTGCGGCGCGGCAGGCCGTTGCCGGGGCCGTTGCGGGTATCCGCGCTCATGCCGCACCTCCGCAGGCGTCGCGCAGGGACGGGTCGAACAAGGACAGGTCGGGCAAGGATCGCTTGAGGATGCGGCCGATCTCCCGCGTTTCAGTGAGGAACGCGTCGTGACCGAATTTCGAGCTCAACAGACGCAGTTCGCCCTGCGGCAGCGCTTCCGACAGCGCGAACAGATCGTCCTGCGGCACCAGCCGGTCTTCGGCGATGGCGACCACCGTGGTCGGCACCGGCACGCGGCGCGGATCGACGGCATTCAGATCGATGGATTCCGACAGGCGCAGGAACGCGGTCGGCGTGGTGCGTGCGATCCAGGTCGCGGCGCAGTGTTCCAGGTAATCCTCGGCGGCCACGCGCACGCGGCCGTGGACCAGCGTCGGCGGGGCATCGAAGCGCTCGGCGAACTCGCCCGGGGTGCGATAAGTCAGCATCGCGAGCTGCCGCGCCAGCGCCAGACCCTGCGCTTCGTCGCACTGCAGCTGGCCCAGCGCCACCGCCTGGCGCTGCAGGGCGCGCGACGCGCTGGCGAAGGGGTGCGAGCGGTGCGCGCCGCTGATCGCGACCAGTTTGCCGACGCGCTGCGGATGACGCGCGGCGAACTGCAGGCCGACCATCGCGCCGTAGGAACAGCCGAAGAACGCGAGCACGCGATCAATGCCCAACGCGTCGAGCACAGCGGCGATCGTGTCGGCCTGGTCGGCGCTGTCGATCGGCGCGTCCAGCGTGCCGTCGGCGCCGAGCCAATCGATCGCCAGCACCTGTACGCGGGTGGTGTCCAGACCGACGCCGCTCTGGCTCTGCCACCAGCCCGATTCGGGGAAGGCGTCGCTGGCGACGACGTGCCGGTGCGCGGAAATGCCGCCCGCCGCGAGCACGACCGGGGCGCCCGTCGGGCCGACCAGTTCGTAGCCGATGTGCAGGTCGCGCGCGCCGGCATGCGCCAGCGTCAGCTGCGCGTGCACGCGGCCGCGGATCGCAGCGACGGGCGCGGCCGCGGCGAAGGGTCGGCAGTCGTAGGGGGTCGGGGTCGCGAGCTGTGAGTCAGCGAGCTGCGGTTCGGCGAAAGCGGCGAGGGTCATGGCGGTCTCCGGGGCGATGGGGCCATCGAAGCCGCGGGGAGACCGGAGGAAAGCTGCTGCGCACGGAAAAGGACACGACCGGAGCGCGCAACCATCTTCGCGGCGGACACAGGGTCCCCGCAGGAGTTGGCACCTTGTGGAGCCATCGCGGTTGCGATGCCTCCATCAGGTTGCCCCGGCGTCTTCGGGCCTGTCCCTCAGCCGGTCATGATGGATGCACGCAGATTGCCGGAGGGCCTGAGGCTTGTCAATCGCTTCATCCGCATAGAACGATAAATCATGAGCGGCCCGCGACGATGCCGATTCCGCGATACTTCGCGCATGCGTACTTTTTCCTTCCGCAGCGCCTGCGCGGCCTGCAGTCTCGTCGCGCTGCTCGCGTCCGCCGCATCGGCCCCGGCGCACGACGCCGCAAAACCCTCGCACCGGTCGGCGAAAGTCGTCGCCGAGGTTTTCGTTTCGGCCGAGAGCGCGACGAAGGACGAGCTGGATTCGCTCGCGACCTGGCGCCATCCCGACGGCACGCCTTGGCTGCTCGCGACCGCAAAATCCAGCCACCGCCTGGTCGCATTCAATGCCGATACCGGCGCCCGACTGCGCGAATTCGGCGGCAAGGGCAGCGAGCCCGGCCGGTTCAAGCGTCCGAACGGCATCGCCGTTCACGGCGATCGTCTGTTCGTGGTCGAACGCGACAACCGTCGCGTGCAGGTGCTGTCGCTGCCGGATTTCCGGCCGCTCGGCAGCTTCGGCGAAGCGCAGCTGCGCGCGCCGTACGGCCTGTGGCTGAACCCCGGGCGTGACGGCAGGCTCGGCGACGTCATCGATGTCTACGTCACCGACAATTTCATGCTCGGCGAGCGCTTCGACGTGGTGCCGCCGCTCGATCAGCTGGCCCAGCGCGTGCGTCGCTACCGCCTGCGTTTCAATGCCGATGGCGGCTTCGCCGCCGAGCCCGGAGGCAGCTTCGGCGACACCGGCGAGGCGAACGCGCTGCGCATCGTCGAATCCATCGCCGGCGACGCGGCCCACGACCGCCTGCTGATCGCCGACGAATACCGTCCGCAATCGACGCTGCGCGAATACACGCTGGCCGGTCGCGCGACCGGGCGACGGATCCCGGAAGACACGTTCTCCTTCGAGGCAGAAGGCGTCTCCCTCTGGACCTGCAAACGCGACAAGGGCTATTGGGTCTCGGTCGACCAGCTCTCGCCGCTGACTGTTTTCCACGTCTTTGACCGCGAAACGCTCACCCGCGTCGGCAGCATCACCGGCAAGACCGTCGCCGCGACCGATGGCATCACCCTGCGTACCGCGGCCAGCAAGCGCTTTCCGAAGGGCGCACTGTTCGCGGTGCATCAGGACAAATCGGTCGCCGCCTTCGACCTTCGCGACATCGCCGCGGCGCTGAAGCTCGATCGCGGCTGCCTGTAGTCGCGACGATGGGAACGACGCGGACAATGCGCGCGCCACTTCTCGCACTGCTGGTCGCCTGCGGGGTCTGCGTGAGCGCGCAGGCGTCGTGGACGACATTCCGCATGACCGGCCCGCAGGACGCGCGCGTCGCCGTCAGCTTCGTCGAAGCAACGACCGGCGACAGTGCCGGCATGGTCGAAATCTGGGCTGAAAACAAGCTTGGAGGCCCGGCGGAAGTCGTGCTTTCGCCCGAAAACAGCGTTGGAATCGCCGGCGATCCGCCGCTGCCCGCGCGTACGGTGATGCGTGGGTTCGAGCGCAGACTGCTCGCGCGGCTGAAGGCGCAGCCCGATCGCGGACTGCGGCTGCAGATCGTGCCGGGCACGCCGGCCGCGACGCCGCGCGATGTCGAATACGCCTATCCGCTGCAGACATCGCAGTTGCGGATCGAACAGGGCTGGGGCGGCGTCTACAGCCACGACGACGCCCAGAACCGGCATGCGGTGGATTTCGCCGCCGAGATCGGCACCCCGGTGATCGCCGCGCGCGCCGGCACGGTGATGGAAGTCGAAGCCGATTTCGCGCAGGCAGGACTCGACGCGGAGCGATACGCCGGCCGCGCCAACTTCGTGCGCATCGCCCACGACGACGGCACGATGGCGCTGTATGCGCATCTGGACGCCAACGGTGTGCTGGTGCGCGTCGGCCAGCGCGTGCGCAAGGGCGAGGCGATCGGGCTGTCCGGCAATACCGGCTTCACCGCCGGCCCGCACCTGCATTTCACGGTGCAGGCGAACCGCGGTATGCGCCTCGAATCGATCCCTTTCCGCATGTTCGGCCCGCAGGGCATCCTTCGCTTCACCGAATCCAAATGATTCTTTTGTAGAGCGAGCTTCAGCCCGCTGCCCTCTCATCCGCAAAAAACAGGTTCTGTCATCCCGAACAAACGTGAGGGATCTGCTGTTGCTCAGCGGGCTGGTATTCAACAGCCGAATGGCTGGTCAGCCCGCTCTACAGTACTTGCCGCATCCACACCGGATCCAACTTGGCGACACGCTCGAACGCCGGGCAATCCTCGCGATGCGCGCCCGGCAGGTAACCGAGGCTCATCAGGAACTCGCCGACGATCTCGCCGCCGGTGAAGCGGAACTCTTTCTTGAACAGCCTCACCCACGAATCCTTGTCGCGCAGTGCGCCGTCCGGCCGCGCGTGCGCATGCAGCCATCCGGCGAAACCGCCGTGGGATGCGCGCAGGCCGCGGACGATCCGGGCGTTGTGGATCGCGGCCTCCACTTTCAGCCGGTTGCGGATGATGCCGGGGTCCGCCAGCAACCGGGCGCGCTCGGCCTCGCCGTAGGCCGCCACCGTGTCCACGTCGAAGCCGTCGTAGGCACGGCGGAAGCCCTCGCGCTTCTTCAGAATGGTTTCCCAGCTCAGCCCGGCTTGGTTGATCTCCAGGATCAGCCGCTCGAACAGCGCCGATTCGTCGCGGGTCGGAACCCCGTATTCGTGGTCGTGGTAAGGCCCGTGAACCGGGTGCCCGGGGGCGAAATCGCAATAGGTCGACATGTCGCGAGGATACCTCTGCCTGCCGCCAAAACCTGACAGCAGACCGGGGCGCGGGCCCGGCCCGTATAATTCGCCACTTCCTTCGATCCCGGGCGCTCTGGCGCCACTCCCCATGTCCGATGTCTCCACCGAAGCCGCCCGTCGGCGCACGTTCGCGATCATTTCGCACCCCGACGCCGGCAAGACCACGCTGACCGAAAAGCTGCTGCTGTTCGGGGGCGCGATCCAGATGGCCGGCTCGGTCAAGGGCCGCAAGGCCGC
>JAYUUH010000426.1:0-10003 GCA_043754745.1 Lysobacter sp. | reverse complement strand
CCGTTGGAGGCCAACGGCATCGTCCGCAGGCAGGGCGGCGCTTACTACATCGCCGACATGCACAAACTCGTCGGAATGATGGAGCAGGGCGCGCGCTGGAAGGATCTGCAGCCCAATCCGGCGTATGCGGTCAGCAAGTCGGTGCTGATCGGCAGTACCGATGTGCGCACCAGCAATTCGGCGGCGATGTACCTCGCGTTGGTCAGCTATGTCGCCAACGACGACAACGTCGTCGACAGCGACGCCGCCGCCGATCGGGTCGTGGATCGTCTCCTCGGGCTGTTCTCGAAGCAGGGCTATCAGGAATCCAGTTCGTCCGGGCCGTTCGAGGATTACGTGACGATGAAACTGGGCAAGAGCCCGCTGGTCATGGTCTACGAGCAGCAGTTCCTGCAGTACGCTTTCCGGCAGCCGAGCATCGATCCGGACATGGTGCTGCTGTATCCGCAGCCGACGGTGTTGACCAAGCACACCATCGTCGCGCTGACCGACAAGGGCGCGCGTTTCGCCGAGGTCTTCGAGAAGAACCCGGCGATCCAGAAGATCGCCAGCCGCTACGGATTCCGGGGCATCGACAACGCCGCGCTGTTCGCCGAAGCCAAGGCCCGCAAGATCGAGATGCCGCAGACGCTGGTGGATGTGATCGATCCGCCGACCTACGATCTGCTCGAGCGCATGATCGTGCGCATCGAATCCACGCTCGGAAAATGATCGGATTCGCCCGGCGACATTCGGGCGGCCGTCCACAATCCACGTATCCCGCATGAGCCCTCAATATCCCCGGATCCCGTCATGACCGATTTCTTCAAGGCGCTTCGATACGCATCCGTCGCGGCCGTACTCGCGCTTGCCGCCGCGTGTTCGCCGGGCTCCGATACTGCTGCGACCGGCGAAGGCGACGCGCTGCCGGCGAATGCCTTCACCATCCTGGCCGGCTCCGAGCTCAAGGACGTGGATGCGCAGCTCGGCGCAGAGATCCGCAAAGCGACCGGCATCGAGGTCCGCTTCAGCTATGCGGGAACGCTCGATGCGATCGATCGCCTCAATGCCGGAGAATCGTTCGATGCGGTGTGGGTGAGTCACGGCAAATATCTCGCGATGAACCCGCAGCTCAAGTCCAGGATCGCCGCGCAGGAGAAGATCATGCTGTCGCCGGTGATCCTCGGGGTGAAGCGATCGAAGGCCGCCGCACTGGGCTGGGACCGCCAGGATCCGACATGGAAGGACATCGCCGACGCCGCAGGCGCGGGCACGTTCACGTTCGGCATGACCAATCCCACGGCCAGCAACACCGGATTCACCGCGCTCATCGGCATCGCGGCGGCGCTGGCGTCCAACCCCGACGCATTGACCGAAGCGGATGTAGCGAATCCCGCACTGAAGACATTCTTCCAGGGGCAGCGGATGACGGCGGGCTCGTCGGGCTGGCTGGCCGATGCCTACGCCGCCGACGCGTCGAAGGTCGATGGCATCATCAATTACGAGTCGGTGATCCTGTCCTTGAATGCGAACGGCAAACTCGGCGAACCGCTGGTGCCGGTCTATCCAAAGGAAGGCATCATCACTGCCGACTATCCGTTGATGCTGTTGAACGGCGGCAAGCGCGCCGAATACGAACGGCTGGTCGCGTATCTGCGCTCCGCCGCCTTCCAGACGCGACTGTCGGCCGCGACGCTGCGCCGCCCGGTGAACGCGGAATCGTCGCCGGCGCCCGCGATCCCGAAGCGCACGCTGATCGAACTGCCGTTTCCCGGCCAGCCGCAAATCATCAATGCCCTGCTCGATGCGTTCCTGGCCGATGTACGCGTGCCGTCGACATCGCGCTACGTGTTGGATCTATCCGGATCGATGAACGAAGAAGGCCGCATCGATCAGCTCAAGACCGCGATGAACACGCTGGCCGGCGGCGATCCGGGCACGCTCGGCAATCGTTATGCGCGATTCCAGAACCGCGAACGCATCGGTCTGATTCCCTTCAGCACCGAACCGATGCGGACCTTGGGCTTCGACATGGGCACGACCTCTGCCGAGAACGAGGCGACGTTGGCGTCGATCAAGGCCGCGGTCGCCGGCATGCAGCCCGATGGCGGCACCGCGATCTACGACAGCGTCCAGCGCGCCATGACCGAATTGGCGCAGGAAAAACGCACCGACGACGCGCCGAGGTACTACACCATCGTGCTGATGACCGACGGCGAGAACACCCAGGGCATGGGTCTGCAGGAATTGCTTCGCTGGCGCGAATCGCAGGGCGAGGCGGTGAAGTCGATCCGCGTGTTCCCGATCGTGTTCGGCAACGCCGATGCCGGCGAAATGAAGGCGCTCGCGGAAGCGAGCGGCGGCAAGGCGTTCGATGCCAAGGCGGGATCGCTGGCGATGGTGTTCAAGGACATCCGCGGTTACCAATGATCGATTTTTCCGTCGACGAGCGCGAATGGGCGGCAGCCGCGCGGCGGGCAGCCGCGGTGCCGCGTGCGGAACGGTGCCGTGCGCAGCCGCCGATGGTCCGGTCGCGGTGGCGCCGATGAGCCGTTTGCAGAGCTTTCTGTACAGCCCGCGCAACATCGCCGGCTGCTGCCTGGCCTTCGTCGGGCTGCTGCTGCTGTTCACCGGCGTGATCGGCACGGGCTGGCCGCTGATCGTGGCCGGCCTGTATGCCGCGGGCGTCCTCGGCTGGCCGCGAAAACAGATCGTCGAAGCGGAAGCGCCGGGCGTCGACGTCGAAGTGCCGGTCGAGACGCTCGTGCAGGAGTTGCAGCGCTTGGTCGATGCCGTGTCCAAGCGGCTGCCGGACGCGGCGCAGGCGTCGCTGCTCAGCATCCAGGCCACGCTTGCCGACCTGCTGCCGCGGCTGCGCGAGTTGGAGGTGTCGGGCGCGCTGTCGGTCGAATCCGCGTTCACCGTCGAGGAAACCCTGCGCCGCTATCTGCCGGAGATGCTGACCAGCTATCTCAAGCTTCCGGCCGCGTTCGCGAAAACGCAGCCGATGCAGGACAAGCGGACCGCCGCGCAGATTCTCGTCGACCAGCTGCACATGCTCGACGAGTCGCTGAAGCAGATCGCGCGGGAATCGTTCGCCGGCGATGTCGAAGCGCTGGTCAACAGCGGCCGCTTCCTGGAGCGCAAACTGCGCACCAAAGCCGCCTTCGAGATGCATTGATCGGCAGGGCGCGTCGCGACCAGGCTTACCGCGGCGCGAACGCCACCAGCAACAGCATCGCGATCACGATGGCGGTCGCGTTGCGGCGCAGGCGATAAAACCAAGTCGGCAGTACCGCCTGCGCATGCAGCCTGCGGTCCAGCGCTAGCAGCGCCGCGAAGCACAGCGCCAGCAGCAGGCACGCCCGGATCGGATCGTGCAGCAGCAGCCCGGCCCAGGCCGACAGCGCGATCGCATTGCTGGCCAGCAGCGGAAGCTGCCCGCAGCGTTGCGCGAAGAACAGCGACGCCGCCCAGTGGATGCCCGCAATGAAGGAAGCGATGACGGCGCCATACGCGATGGCGATTGTTGCGACATCCACGCCGGGCAGCAACCGCGCCCATGCCGCCAGCGCGCAGGCGAGCAGCGGCAACGTGCCGGCGTAGGTGAGCGCCTGGGCGAGACGCGGATCGGGCGAGGCTGCGGTCATGTCGGCATCATCGAAGCATGTGAAGGCCAGGCGGGTCGCGCGACCCTGTCAGGCCGCGCCGCCATCGCGTCGGCATGCGGAGGTTTCCGCCTGCCGCCAATAGGCGAAGAATCGCGTGTGCGCAGGCCCCGGCGGCAGGCGTGCGAACGCGTCGTCTTCCACCTCCGTCACCTGCTTGTGCGCGCGCAGCCGTTCGGCCACCGTGCGGATGAACGGGTTGGGGCTTCGCGGAATCCATACGCGCCCTGCGGGATGGCGCAGCAGCGTGAGGAAGCTGTCGCCGCCCACCATGTCGATGCCGGCCTCCGCAGCCGTTTCGTACAGGAATACCAGTCGCTTCAGGCTGTAGTCGGCGGCCTGCAGATAGGCACCGTCCCAGATGTGGAGGCAGGCCGCGCCTTCGCCCGCTGCGACCACGCAGGGGTGGCTGCGGCGCAGGGCGTCTTCATGCAGCCACACCAGATCGCCGCTCATCGCGCACCGCCGAGGTTGGGGAACCAGCGCCGCGTGAGCGTCTCATAGCTCGCATCCAGCATCGTGTTCGCTGCGGGCGACGTATCCACCTGCCCGCCGAAATATTTCGCCACGTTGTCCAGATTGAAAACGTAGGGTTTCTGGCTGAAGGTGCTGGCGATCCACTGCCACGACAGATTGTTGCTGGCCGGGTCGCCATCGAGCAGATGGTGCAGGAACCAGCGCGCGCCCGCCTGCCATCGTACGCGCCGCGCATGCACCGTGTACGACGCGACGTACATCCGCGCGTGGTTATGCAGGTAGCCGGTTTGGATCAACTCGGCGATGAACGCATCGATGCAGGCCACGCCGGTGCGGCCTTCGGCGATGTCCGGCGGCAGCGTATTGGCATAGTCGGCTGCGACGAAACCGGTCTTGTACGGCTCGATGTCCTGCCAGATCCACTCGGGATGCGCCGCGTACGCGCGCTGCCAGAAGTCGCGCCATGCCAGTTCCTGGATGAACTTGAGCACGCGCGCCGGCGATGGGTCGTGCGCCAACGCCGCATTGCGCACCGCATTCAGGCCGAGCGCGCCGTGGCGCAGGTACGGCGACAGCCGGCTGACCTTGCCGTCGCCGAAATTGCGCGTGGCGGCATAGCGCAGCGGTTCGATCGCCTGCAGCCGTTGTTGCGCCGCCGCGGCACCGCCGACGATCGGGCTGGCGTCGCCTTCGGCCCACGGACACAGCGCGCGGATGTGCGCGATCAACGCCTCGCGATCCGCGAAGCGGGTCGGCAGCAGGCCATCGGCGGATCGCGTCATGCGCCGCGGCCGTCCCGCGACACGGGGGACACGCCATCCTTCCGCACGGGCCACTGCGCGAGCAGCGCGGCCTCCATGCCCACCCGGGCGCAGGCGCGCGGCGCGATGCCGTCGGGCAATGCCGCGCGGAACAGCGGCGCCAGCATCGTCAGCGAGCCGGCCGCTGCGCGCGTCTCGATCCGCTGCAAGCGCGTGCGCTGCAACAGACGATCCGCCCAGTCGGGCAGCAGCGCGGCGCCGGCGCCGAGGAACAGATCTCGCGACAGCCCCGCCATCGGCACCGGCAGGCGCATCCGCGCCAGCACCGCCAGCACTTCGCGCGAGCGTTCGTCGTAGCGCAGCGTGTCGCGCACCGAATCGAAATACGCGGACACTTCGGCTTCGCTCACGGGTACGCCGGCCGCGCCCAGCGCTTCGGCCACGCAGGCCGTTTCGGCGTAGTACGCATCGGCCAGCGCTGTCGGTACGTCGCGGCAATAGCGGCGATAGCCCTGCAGGAAACCGTAACTCTCGGTGACATGCACCCACGTCAACAACGCGGGGTCATCGGCGCGATACGGCGTGCCGTCCGCGGTCGTACCCTGCACGCGCGCATGGATCCGCCGCACCCGCGCGATCAGGCGCTCGGCCTCGTCGCGGCCCGCATAGGTGCTGCCGGCAACGAAATCGGTGGTGCGACGCAGGCGCCCCACCAGGTCCTCGCGGAAATTCGAGTGATCCCACACCCCCGCCAGCGCGCGCGGATGCAGGGTCTGCAGCATCAGCGCGCACAGCCCGCCCGACAACATCCCCGGGAAATCCGAATGGATGCGCCACGTCATGCTGTCCGGCCCGAACAGCCCGGGATCGCCCGCAGGCGCGTCGTAATCGATCCCGCTGCGCCCGCGCGGAAACACATCCAGCACCCAAGCGCGGATGCGTGCGGTGGCGGTAGCGGTGAGGGTGCTGAGCGGTGCGGGCATGGTGGGGATGATACGTGCGGGGCGAACCCAAAGATGCGTCCAGGGAAGCATCCACCAGCAAGCGCACACATCACGCGATGCCGTAGGGCGGGTCTTGCACCCACCGCATTTGAAAACACGGTGATGCTTCAGAAAGCGATGCGCCGTTGAAAAGGACGTGCTCCGGTCAGCAGGCGGGTGCGAGACCCGCCTTACGGGTTGAAGCGCGCAAGCCGGGAGTGGACATCAGCGATGAACCCGTTTGCGATGTACGAAGCCCGCTTCACACTCGCGCCGCGCTGAGCGGATCGAGGACAGTTTCAGAAACCGCCGCGCATACAAAAATTCAGACAGTCCTCTTCCGCATCGCCCGCACCTTCGGCGTCGCCTCGATGAGGTCTTCACCTTCCACGACGACCGACCCTTTTCTCTTCAGGAGACCCCATGTTCCGCTTTTTTCAGCGACCGATCCCGCTCGCCCTGTTCCTGGCCTTCCTGACCGCCATCCCGATCCTGAACTCGCTCGTTCTCGTGTTCCAGGTTCCGTCCGGCACCTACGCCGAAGACAGCGCCCACCTGGCCGTTGCCCCCATCTCCTTGTTTGCCCATGTCCTAGCTGGCGTCGCTTTCGGGATCACTGGCCCCGTGCAATTTGTCCGCGCCCTTCGCCACCGCTTCGGGGCGCTGCACCGCGTATTGGGCCGGATCTTCGTTCTTTCGGGTGCGGTCATCGGCTTCTCGGGCCTCTCGATTCTCGCGCAGGTCACGTCGCAAAGAACGCCCATTGTCGACATCGCCCGCGGTCTCTTCGGCCTGGCGCTGCTGATCGCGCTCGCCCTCGCAATGGCGGCCATCCGGAAACGCGATTTCCTCCGCCACCGCGCCTGGGTGATCCGCGCCTACGCGATAGGCATGGGATTGGGGACCGTCGCGCTGGTGTTCATCCCGCTCTACATCGTCACGGGCCAACCCCCGATCGGCCCGACCTCCGACATCCTTTTCGTCGCCTCGTGGGTCCTGACCATCGTGATCGCTGAAGTGGTCATCCGCCGCGCCTCCCGTTCGCAGCCGGTAGTTTCCAAGTGAGAATCACCAGCGATGCGCTTCGCGCAATGGGGTGCATTCGTGAATGCACCATCGGCCAAGAACGAGGTGAAGTTCACCCCTGTCACGAGAAGTGAGCCTCACCCGGTTCTTGGACGCCACGGATTACCCCGTAGGGTGGCGGTGAGTGCAGCGAACCCCACCATCGCGCCGTACCAGCAACGGCACACATCAAGCGAAATCGGCCGCCTCTTGGGCGACAGGCGATCTCGCAGGAGGCGGTGAGGTTTGCGGCGGGGTTCTTGGTGGGGTTGTGCTGGGCTTACTCCACCCTACGCGCTACGCTTCAAGCAAGCCTTCACGTTCCAATGCGCTCCGTGCAACCCGAATCAAGTTGCAAACCTCAACATGGGCTGTATGTTCATACCATTCTGGGTCCAATGTTCGGATTGCTCTGTTCTTGCGTGTTGTTTAGTTGTTGGCTGGCATTGTCCAAGGATTGCGCTTGCATGTGCAACAGCGTGTTATGGGTTTTTTGTGATGCCGCAGTTAGGGTCGTGTCGTTGTCTTGCGCGGCCGGCAGATATGCCAGTTTCGTTGTCGGATTGCCTGGTTCTCCCTGTCCGGCGATCATGCCATCACATTGCTTGCTGAACACAGCAAAATCAATTTGATCCAACTGCTCGTTCTGGCCGCCTTGTGGTCGTTCTGTTTTGGCGAGACTCGTATATGCGAGATTCGCAGCTGCTTGCTGCAGACGATCACCAGTGAATGTGCCAGACGGAATATTTAGAGAATGTTCGATGGCATCAAGTGCTTGTTGATAGCGAGCGTGACCAAGATGGTCGCGATTCCTAATGTCTTGTGCAACATCAAGCGAAGCAAGGGTTGGTGGTGTTTGTATTTCTTGTGAGGTAGGCGCGGTTGGCGATGCGGGCGAGACCGATGCCCCGTTAGCCGGTTGCACAGATGCCGCGGGTTGTGGCGCGTCCTGCTGTTGGGCTGGTACGCGTGGCTCTGGACCGATATTTATTCCGCCAAAAACCTTATTTGTGAGCATTTTGTCAAGACTAACGGTAATGGTGGGTTGTTTGGTGTCGCCTTTTTCTGAAGGATAGCCCTCGTTATGGCCATAGGGATTTCGCAACGTCAGCCAGACGCCGTCTTTGCGCAGATCAATATTCGTGACGATGTAGGCATGATGTTCCATCACGCCATCTTCGACCTCTTTGTTGAAGGTAGCCAGCGTGACGGGTTTTCCGGCCTTGAGGGCTCCATCTATGACGGAAAATGCTTCATTTGCATTATCGAATTCTATTGTGTCTTTCTTGTATCTCGGCTCGCGAAAAGGCGGGATATAGCCATTATTGCCTGGTGGCGCTGAAGATAAACTGGCCGTATCGCTGTAGCGCAGTGAATTGCCGGTTTTCCCAGTCAGCGCAAACATGGCATCGCTGACAGTGCCGCTACCTTCTTCGCGTGCGATTATTTCATATCCTTCAGATCGGTTTTTGTTATTGGGGTTGGGGTCATACATTTTGGCAAATGCGGCCTCCATCACAGATGGCCAAAGCGGAGCGGTGATTTTTTCTTTATTCTTGTTGTTGTCTTGAGTTCCGCCGCCATCGCGATCAATGTTGTCTTTCAAGTCGTCTTGAGTCACCACTATTTGCTTTATGCCTTCTTTCGGGTGATGCAAGGTCACAATGAATACGCCAGCATCTGGATTTTTAGGATCTGGCTGGTAGCGAATCGCATCACGAATTCGGTCGGGCTGTTGCTCTGTTATCGCGCCCATTGGCGCAAGAAAATAGCAGTTATTCAAATCGTCTTGGCGAATATCTGCAGATCGTGGTTGACCATCGGGACCATACAACTGCTGATCGGTAAATCCCGCTTTCTTTTCCTTGCTCATGGATCCATCCTTATTAATTAGGTCAAAGGCGGAATTGTTCATTAATCCACTTTTTTGAGTTCGAATCGGCCTATCAATCGACGGCCACGTGTCCCAGGCACTGGGTGATCCGTCATTGCTACCGCAAAGTAGTGATCTGTACCATCGATGCTTACTTTCCAGACCCTGACTAGGTCCAAGCCCGGTTCGTGCCAAGGTTGGTTGATGCTTTCGCCATGCCACTGGCTGTTTTCACCATTGATGTATGAGGCATGCCCGTTTCCAATTAATGCCCATCCAGAAAAGATTTTGTCATTCCAATAAAAGCGTGTATCAATCACGTCGTAGTCACGGTGCAGATAGGCTTCCAGCCATTGGATCAGTGCGGCTTCCGCGTATTCCTGGTCCTGCTTGCTCAATACGCGCTTGGGCGGTGGTAGGTATGTCCATATCTGGTCCAACAAGGGCTTGGGCTGCGAATCGATCTCTTCTGCATGTGCAATGCTGAGATTGTTGATCATGCAGAAGAGCACCAACATGAAGCCTTGCAACGCTCTTTGGTATCCCATCGAAAGGATTTTCCTGCAGTTCTTATGTGTAGGGTTTGCGCTTTGCGATCCAGAATCGCGCATGACTTTCTCCTTTCGATGATTGCCCGGATATTTTCTTGGCCTTCTCAGATTGGTTGGGCCCAGAAGAGGTTCGATAAATTCAGGTTCACGACGCGGCATCAGAAAGCCAGGGCATTGGCCCCATCCCTAGCATTTGATAATTCAGTGTTGGATATATCACGAAATTCTGTGCCTGTAATTAGCTACTGTTTCGTCCGATGAGCTTGTTGTCACAGCACACGGCCATGCCTAGGGCACGACCGCCGTAACTCCATGATTTTCGCTGCCTAATTCTCCAGCCTGTCGCTGCGGTGTGGTCACGGCCGTGACACCCAGGCCGCGATCATATGCACTATGACGATCGCGGCCGACATGCTCGCCCGCTACATCGCAGCCGATACCATTGTCCTGTCCGGGCAGCGGTTCTGGATGTGCGAACGTGAGCTGACGCGGGCCGATTTAGCGAAGATCCGGGCCGGTCGTAGGGAGTGGGAGCGGAAGCGCGTAGGGTGGGTGAGCGCAGCGATGTCCACCCAAACCACCGCAAAGCTACAACGCATCCAGAATCGGTTCCCGCTCCGCTCGATGCCTGCGTCACCGGACGCGC
>JAYUUH010000425.1:0-3324 GCA_043754745.1 Lysobacter sp. | reverse complement strand
GCGCGAGCAGGCGCGGGATCACCAGCAGGTCGACCGGGTCCAGGCCGAGGGTGCGGATGGCGTCGACTTCCTCGCGGCTGACCATCGAACCGATCTGCGCGGTGAACGCGCTGGCGGTGCGGCCGGCGAGGATGATCGCGGTGAGCAGCACCGCGAATTCGCGCAGGAAGGCGATGCTGACCAGCTCCACGACATAGATCGAGGCGCCGAAGTCGGCGAGGATGTTGGCGCCGAGGAAGGCGATGACCGCGCCGACCAGGAACGACAGCAGTATCACCAGCGGCACCGCGTCCAGGCCGACCTGTTCCATGTGGAAGACGGTGGCGATCAGGCGCAGGCGGCGGGGTTGGGTCACGGTGCGCCCCAGCTTCACCAGGGTCTCGCCGAGGAAACTCACCAGCGCAACGATTTCGCGCGCGTTGTCATGCACGGCGAAGCCCAGGCGTTCCACCGCTGCGGCGAAACCGTAGGCTTTTTTCCGCTTGGGCCGCCCGTCCTGCACGTCCTCGATCACCTGCACCAGCGCACGATGGTCGTCGTGGAACTGCAGGGCATCGGCGTCGAGTTCGCGACGCGCGGCGTATCGCAGCAGTTGGAGTACGCCGAGCGAATCGAGGCGCGAGACCGTGGAGGCATCGAGGCGGCGCGCCTCTTCGGGTACCTCTCGGAGGGCCTCGCCGATCGCGTCGGCGTGGCCCAAGGTCCATTCGCCCGAAAGCCGGACGGCGGTCGCGTCGTTCGGATCGGTCTCGATGCCCGGAACGGCGTGGCTGGGCGGTGTCATTGTCGGGCGGGCGGACGCATTTGGGCGCAGCATAGCCGAGCACCGCTGCGTTACGTGCGGGCGCTCATCACGCGGGCGGAAGGCCTGCCGCATCGTGCAGGTCGCCCGTCGCGTCCTGATGGGGTTGCGGGAGTCCGGGCATCGGCGACGGCAAGGCATCGATGGCCTCGCCGCGCAGCGCGCGCAATGCGTTGCGGTAAACCAGTTGCGCGAGCGCGTCGTCGCCGGCCTGCGCGAAGCCATGGCCAAGCTCCTCCCAGATATGGGCTTCCCATGCGTCGGCGCCGCAGCCTTCGGCGATGGCGTGGCGCAAGGTCCGTTCAGCCAGCGGCCATTCGCCCTGCGCGCGGGCGAGACGCGCCAGCCCGAGCAGTGCGCCAGGGCTGTCGGGATGCGCCTGCCGCCAGCGTTCGGCGTGGGCGCGACGGCGGGCCAAGGCGGCGGCGTCGAGACGTTCGACCGGCAGCGCCCCGTAATGCGCGGCCAATGCGTCGTCCCACTGCGCGTCGATCGCGCTTTCGAGGCTGCCCGCGGCGGCTTCGTCCCAGCGCAGCGCGGCGGCGCGTTCGGCGTAGGCCCGTGCTACGGCGGGTAACGTGCGGAGCGCCGCGGGCAACGTATCCCAATGGCCGGCGAGGGCATTGCCGTCGTCGGCTTCGCCCAGCATGCGCGATGCCCACAAGCGCTCGCGTTCGGCGCATTGCGACACCGTCAAAGCCTGCTGCTGGCGCAATGCGCCGAGCATGCCGTAAGCCTCCGCGCTGCGTCCGTGCGCGGCCAGTGCGTCGGCGCGCAGCGCCAGCGCGCGCGGCGGCAGCGCCTGCTCGGCGACGGCATCGAGCGCGGCGACGGCATCGGCGGCGCGGCCTTCGACCAAGGCCGCGTCGGCGAGGACCAATGCGCGCAACGGCGCATGCTGCGCCGGCAAAGCGTCCAGATGCGCGTTCGCGGCGTCGGTATCGCCACGGGCCAGCGCCGCCTGCGCGGCAGCCACGCGCGCAGGCGCTTCGAAGCGCGGGTTCTGCGCCGACTTCGACAGCAGTTTCTCGGCCTGTGCGTACCGGCCCTGATGCAGGGCCTCGAAACCATCGCCCAGGCGCGCCCGCGCATTGCGTTCGCGCCGTTGCCGCCACACCCGGAACGGCAGCCCGACCAGTTTCCACAGCAGCCACAGCGCGAACAGCGCGGTGCCGAGCATCAACAGCCCGCCGACCAGCGTGGATTCGACGGTGGTGCCGAGATAGCGCACCAGCACGAAGCCGGGATCCTGCACCAGCGCCTGCGCGAGCAGCGCGCCGGCCAGCGCGAGCAGCAGCCAGAACAGCAGGTTGCGGAAGAGGTTCATGTGCGGACGGGCGCGCGGTCGTTCGTCGTGCGCGAGGGCGTTTCGGCGTGTCGGATCACGTCATGCGCCATCACGACCCTCGCTGCGCCCGTAGTTGTCCGAGCGTGCTGCCCAGCGTCGGAATGTCCAGCGCCAGCGGCGCGGCGCGCAGCGCACGGAGTTCTTCAAGAGCGGCCTTGCGTTGCGGCGATGCCGGCCACAGCCGCAGCACCCAAGCGTCGGCACGGGTCAGCGCGGCGCGCATCCCGACCGTGTCGCGACGTTCGATCGCGGTGCGCGCCAGCGCGAGTTCCAGTTGCAGCGCGATGTCGCCGGCTTCGCGGTCTTCGCTGGCGATCGCGACTGGCGCGTCGTTGCGGCGCACGCTGACCAGTCGCGACAGCACACGATCCCACCATGGCGCGTCCGCGGCCGGCGTCGGCGCGCGGGGCAGCGCGGCGGGGTCGGGCAGCCTGGCGGCCAGCGCGTCGAGCCGCTGCAGTGCGACCCGGCGCGGATCGGCGTTCAGCGCTTCGAGCGCGGCGCGTTCCTGCGCCAGCGCCTGACGCAGATTCAGCGCGCCCGGACTGTCGATGCCGTCGAGCACGCCGGCGGCGAGTGCGTAGGCGTGGCGTGCGCCGTCGAGGTCGGCCGCCAGTTGCAGGCGCTGCTGGCCGAGGGTGAGCAGCAGTTCGGCCTCATCCAGGCGCAGCGCCTGCGCGCCGTGGCGGTTGGCGTCGGCGAGTTTGGCGACGTTGCCTTCCAGCAGCGTGGCGCGCTGGCCCATGCCCAGCAGTTCATCGCGCAACACGCGGTTCGTCGCGTCGGCCTGCTGCAGGCGCTGGCTGTGGCCGCGGACATCGCGGCGCAAACGATCGAGGCGCGCTTCGAGCGCCTGCACCCGCTGCGTGGCTTCGATGTCGGCGGCGCGCTCGCGTTCTGCGCGCTGGTGGTCGCTGTACCAGAGCCAGCTGCCGGTCGCAGCGAACGCCAGCAGCACGGCCAGCCACGCCCAGCCGCCGCGCCGGACGGGGCGCTGCGGGGAAGTGGGGGCGGGTTCGCCGGTGATGGCGGGCGTGGCGCTTTCGGTCATGGTGGGGGGCGGCCGGCCGCATCGTGTGCGGCATGCATCATGGTAGCCGGGATGTCGGCCGGATGTTGCCGCTGCGATGCCGCGCGATCCCGAACGCAGCGTCGCGCGGCATCATGTCGCCGT
>JAYUUH010000424.1:0-3325 GCA_043754745.1 Lysobacter sp. | reverse complement strand
ACGAACAACGGGGTCGAATAGGACAGCGACACCGCCTGCGCCAGCGGCAAATGCCCGATCGCCCAGAAGCCGCAGAACATCGACACCACGCCGATCAGGCAGCGGACGAAGTAGCGCGGCAGCTGGGTGGTTATGAGCAGCCCGGGTCCGTGGTGCCACAGCAGCGGCAGTGCGGCGATCACTCCGAAGAAGTTGCGGAAGAACGCGATCTCGAACGTGTGCAGCGTGGCCGAGGCAAGTTTGATCGACACCGCCATCAGCCCGAAGAACACGGTGCTGCCCAGCATCAGCAGCGCCGCGCGCATGTGCTGCGAGCGCGGCGCGTTCATTTGCGGCCGTCGCTTCGGGTGGCGAAAACGAGACTCATGCATGTAAGTCCGGCCTCGGCCTTGCCGAATTCGGAAATGTCCACCGGAACCACGCGAAGCCCGGCGCGTTGCGCATGCGCCGACACGCGCTCGAGCGTGCGCGGGAAGGCCGCATTCGCGACCAGACTCGCGCCGACCGGCAATACGTTGGCCGCGAATGGTTCGTTCGCATCCACCGCGATGGTCTCGAAGCCGGCGAACGCCGCGACATCGGCGCCGCCGACCAGCCATGCCGGATTGAGCAGCAGCGTGTGCGCATCCAGCGCGGTGCATGCGGTTTTCAGATGCAGAGTTCCGGCGACCGGCACCTGAATCGCCTTGTAGCCGTAGGGCTGGACGATGGCGGCGAGCTGCGCGATGCCTTCGCGGTTGGTGCGCGTGGTCAGACCGACGAACAGCCGCCGCCCGATGCGCAGCACATCGCCGCCTTCGAGCGTGCCCGGGGCGCGGATGCGCGCGACATTCGCCCGCTGATGCGTCACCGCGGATTCAATGCGATCGATTTCCGGCCGTCGCGAGACGGCGCCGGGCCAGGTCAGCACGACGATGTCGTCGAGGATCACGGCCGCGTCTTCGACGAACACGCTGTCGGGCAGGGTGTCGATGGCGTCGAGGACGACGACGTCTGCGCCGGCCGCCGCCAGCGCGTCGCGATAGGCCACGTGCTGGCGTTCCAGTCGCGCGAACGACATCGCCGCGCGTGCGAGGAACGTCAGTTCGCAGTGTTCGGCCAGGGCCGGTGCGGGGCGCCGGACCAACGCGGTGAAGCCGTGTGGCGCGAGGATCCGATCCGTCGTCGTAGGCGCGGAGGTCACCACCGCGCGCCGACGATCCGCGGCTCCGGTTCGATAGCCACGCCGAAACGCGCGTGCACGTCGGCGGCGATCGTGCGCGCCAGCGCCAGCAATTCGGCGCCGGTGGCGTGGCCGTGATTCACCAGCACCAGCGCGTGCTGTGCGGCAACGCCGGCATCCCCGCTGCCGCTGCTTCCAGTGCCGGCGCGGCGGCCTTTCCAGCCGCAGGCGTCGATCAACCACGCCGCCGACAGTTTGCGGGTGGCGTCGCTGTCGCCGCGGAAGGCGGGCAGTTGCGGGTATTCCGCCAGCAGCGCATCGGCCTGCGCCGCCGGGAGAATCGGATTCTTGAAGAAGCTCCCGGCGTTGCCGGTCACCGCCGGGTCCGGCAGCTTGCGTCGGCGCAGGCGGATCACCGCGTCGGCGATATCGCGCGGGCCGTAGCCGCTGCGCGCGTCGGCGGCGAGTCCCATTTCCTCGCGGATGCCGGCGTAGTCGATCTTCAGCGCGTCGGTGTCGAGCGCGCGCGCCAGCGGCAATTCGAATTCCACCGCCACGATCAGCCAGCGGTCGAGCGCGCGCTTGAATGCGCTGTCGCGATAGGCGAACGCGCAGGCAGCCGCGTCGAAACGGTGGAATACGCCGGTGGCGCGCTCGAATACTTCGACCGCGCGAATGCGTTCGCCCACTTCCACGCCGTAGGCGCCGATGTTCTGGATCGGCGCGGCGCCGACGGTGCCGGGGATCAGCGCCAGGTTTTCCAATCCGGCGTAGCCCTGTTCGAGCGTCCACATCACCAGGCGATGCCATGCCACGCCGGCGTCGGCGCGGACGATGGCGCGGTCGTCGTGGACGTCGAGCGTGCGGATCGCCTGCGTGTCGAGATTCAGCGCGAGCGGCGGTCCTTCGACGAACAGCAGGTTGCTTCCGCCGCCGATCACAAGCAGTTCCGGAGCATGCGGCGATTCGCCAGCCAGTTCGTTCGCGAACAGCGCGGGCAGGTCGTCGGTGTCGTCGGTCTCGATCAGCAGCCCGGCGCTCGCGTCGACGCCGAAGGTATTGCGCATGCGCAGCGGCGCGCGTTCGATCCGGCGGACGCTCATGCGTTGTTGGGCAGATGCCCGCGGCTGGGCGCTTCCTTGCGGCGGCGGATCGCGTCCACGCAGTCGTGGATCAGCGCCGGGCCGCGATAGATGAAGCCGGTGTAGCACTGCACCAGACTGGCGCCTGCGGCCATTTTCTTCACCGCATCGGCGCCGGTCAGGATGCCGCCGACGCCGATGATCGGAATCTGTTCCGGCAGCCGCGTGCGCAGCATCCGCAGCACCGCGGTGGATTTCGCCATCAGCGGCTCGCCGGACAGGCCGCCGGCTTCCTTCGACAGCGGGTGCTGATGCACCGCGATCCGCGACACCGTGGTGTTGGTCGCGACCACGCCGTCGACCTGCAGCTCGCCGAGCACGCGGGCGGCGACGTCGATGTCCTCGTCGGCCAGATCCGGCGCCACTTTCACCAGCATCGGCACGCGTCTGCCGTGGCGTGTCCACAGCCGTTCCTGCGCTTCCTTCAGTTCGCCGAGCAGGCGACGCAGCGCCTGTTCTTCCTGCAGCTCGCGCAGGCCAGCGGTATTCGGCGAGGAGATATTGATGGTGACGTAATCGGCCAGCGGGTAGACCTTCTCCAGGCAGTGGACGTAGTCAAGCGACGCCGATTCGTTCGGCGTGTCTTTATTCTTGCCGATGTTGATGCCGAGGATGCCGTTGCCCTTGCGCCGCGCCTTCTCGACGTTGCGCACCAGCGCGTCCACGCCGTCGTTGTTGAAGCCGAGACGGTTGATCACTGCCCTGTTTTCCGGCAGCCGGAACATCCTCGGCTTTGGATTGCCCGCCTGCGGCTTCGGCGTGACCGTGCCCACTTCGACGAAGCCGAACCCCAGCGCGAACAGCGCATCGATGTGCGCCCCGTTTTTGTCCAGTCCGGCGGCGAGGCCGACCGGATTGGGGAACGTCAAACCCAGCACCTTCACCGGGAACGACGGCGTGCCCTTGGTCAGCAGCGGATTCAGCCCGGTGCGGTACGCGGCTTCCATCATCGACAGCCCGAGGCCGTGCGCGCGCTCGGCATCGAGACGGAACAGGAAGGGGCGGGCGAGTCCGTACATGC
>JAYUUH010000423.1:0-3325 GCA_043754745.1 Lysobacter sp. | reverse complement strand
CGGCATGGCCACCGGCGGCATGGGCGATGTGCTGACGGGCGCGATTGCCGGTGTGCTTGCCGGCGCGATCGCGCGGGGCTGTTCGAATTTCGATGCCGCCGTCTGCGGCGCGCTGCTGCACGCCGCCGCTGGCGATGCCGCCGCGCGCGAAGGCGGCGAACGCGGGCTGCTGCCGTCGGATCTGTTCGCGCATCTGCGTCGTCTGGCCAATCCGGCGGTGCGCGCATGAGCGAAGCGGACACCCATGCAGTAGGCATCGGCGAGGCCATCGTGCTGCATCTGCCTGATGCCGAGGCCACCGAGCGCCTCGCGCAGGCGCTCGCGCGCACTGCACCGGTGCCGGCGGTCGTGCATCTGCACGGCGATCTGGGCGCGGGTAAATCCACGCTCGCACGCGGCTGGTTGCGCGCCTTGGGCGTGACCGGGGCGATCCGAAGCCCGACGTACACGCTGGTCGAACGCTACCCACTCCCTGTAGGTGAAGCCCTGCATCTGGATCTCTACAGGATCGGCGATGGCGCCGAGCTGGAATTCCTGGGGCTGGACGATGCCGACGCGGCGCTGTGGCTGGTCGAATGGCCGGAGCGGGGAGGCGCCTCGCTGCCTGCGGCCGACCTGCGCGTGGTGCTGGCGATCGAAGACAACGGCCGCCGCTGCGAACTGCAGCCGATAACTGCAGCGGGGCGGGATTGGCTGTTGCGTGCAGGCGCCGGGCATGAGCTTGCAGCCCTTTAATGAACCGCTACAGTAGGAAGTTCTGGCAGGTCGCGGATTTTAAAGGAAAAGTGCTTGAAAAATTGGCCTGTGGGTGGTTGACTACCGGCCATGCGCGCGAAGTGGATCCCCCTCCAGCAGATCGTCTTGGGCCTGGCTTTGCAGGCCGCCATGTGCTGGAATCTTGCGCAGGCGAATGAAATCAAGGGCTTGCAGCTGAGCGATGGGGCCACCGGCACTCGCGCCGAGCTGCAACTGCAGGGCGAGGTCGCGTTCAAGACAATGACCTTGGTCAATCCCGACCGCTTCGTGGTCGATCTCCCCGAGACCACCCTCGGCCGGACGCTGCAGTTGCCCGCGCCGGTCGGTGCGATCAAGGCGGTGCGCAGCGGCAAGCCCACGCCAGGTAGCGTCCGGATCGTGTTCGATCTCGCATCCCCGATCGCGGCGCTCAAGCCGCGTATCGAGCGCGGTGCCGATGGCGTAAGCCTGGTGCTGGAATGGCCGGGCGATGGGGCCAAGCCGGTAGCCGCCGCAGTTTCCATCCCGAAAATGCCGGCCATCGCCCCAACTGCGGTGCCGTCGACGACGATCAAGCCCGCCACCGTGCCTGCAGCGCCGCCGGTCGCCACTGTACCGACGCCCGCGACCCCGACGGTCATCGACCGACCAGCGTCGCCGTCGCCTGCCAGCCTGTTGTCGCAAGGTTCGACCACCGCTGCATCGACTGCCGCCACATCGACCGCCGCCGCACGGAATAGCGCCGCACCGACGATCGCCGGCCCCGCCGCGACGGTCCCGCCGTCGCCTGCCATGCCGTCGGCAGAGGCGTCCAAGACGGTCGTCGTGGCCGAACCGCCCGCGACCTCGGGCAAGACCCTGCAGGATCTGCGCGTCGGCACGCGCCCGCTGGTCATCGCCATCGACCCCGGCCACGGCGGCCAGGATCCGGGCGCCATCGGGCCGAGCGGGCGCTATGAAAAGCACGTCGTGCTGGCGATCAGCAAGGAACTGGCGCGGCAGATCAACGCTACGCCGGGCATGCGCGCCTATCTGATCCGCGACAACGACGTCTACGTGGAGCGTCCGCAGCGCGCCCGCAAGGCGCGTGCGGCCAAGGCGGACATGTTCGTCTCGATCCACGCTGATGCCGCCGAGAACCGCAGCGCCTGGGGATCGTCCGTGTATGTGCTGTCCACTCGCGGCGCATCGTCGCAGCATGCGCGCTGGCTGGCCAACAAGGAGAATGCCTCCGATCTGGTCGGCGGCGTGCGCCTGACCAAGGACACCCTGTCGAACGTGCTGCTGGATCTCGCGCAGAGCGGCCACATGAAAGCGTCGCAGGACGCCGCCGGTTACGTGCTCGATGGACTGAAGCAACTGGGCAAGACCCACAAGCCGCGGATCGAATTCGCCAACTTCGAAGTGCTGCGCAATTCCGACATGCCGGCGATGCTGGTGGAAACCGGCTTCATCTCCAATGCGGAAGAAGAGAAGCGCCTCATCGATCCCGATCACCAGCGCAAAGTGGCGGCCGCCGTGCTCAACGGCATCCAGGCCTACTTCACCCGCCAACCGCCGCCGGGCACGGTGTTCGCAGCCCGCGCCAGGGTCGCAGAAGCCACGGTCGTGGCCAGCGCTGCAGCGGCACAGGCTACGGCGACCGGCGGAAGTCCCTGAGCCCGTAAACGGCCTGCAGCACAGCGCGTTCCGCGCGTCGCCCGCTGGTGGGCAGTATCATCCCGGTTGAATTCCCTAAACACCGCTGTGGCGGTGATGACCACGCCGTGACCATCCGCCAGCTTCCCGACACCCTCATCAACCAGATCGCCGCCGGTGAAGTCATCGAGCGCCCGGCATCGGTGGTCAAGGAACTGGTCGAGAACGCGATCGACGCCGGCGCGCGTCGCATCGATATCGATCTTGAAGACGGCGGCGTGCGCCTGATCCGGGTGCGCGACGACGGCGGCGGCATCGCGCCGGAGGATCTGGCGCTGGCGGTGCAGCGGCACGCCACCAGCAAGATCGCCTCGCTCGACGACCTCGAATCTGTGGCCACGCTCGGTTTCCGCGGCGAAGCGCTGCCGTCGATCGCGTCGGTAAGCCGCTTCAGCATCGCGTCGCGTCGCGTCGAAGACGATCACGGCACGGCGCTCCCGGTCGACGGCGGCCGGGTCGGCGAACCCGTGCCGAAACAGCAGGCCACCGGCACCACCGTCGAAGTGCGCGACCTGTTCTTCAATGTGCCGGCGCGGCGCAAATTCCTGCGCGCCGAGCGCACCGAACTCGGGCATATCGAAGAATGGCTGCGTCAGCTCGCGCTGGCGCGCCCCGACGTGGAGCTGCGCGTCAGCCACAACGGCAAGCCGCTGCGCCGCTACAAAGGCGACGGCGATGCCCTGTTCTCTGGCGAACGCCTGTCGGAGACGCTCGGTGAGGCGTTCCTCGGACATGCGCTGCAGGTCGACCACGCCGCGCCGCTGTCCACCGACAGCGGCAGCACCCTGCGCCTGCGCGGCTGGATCGCGCAGCCGGCGTATTCGCGCGCCAGCGCCGATCAGCAATACCTCTACGTCAACGGCCGATCGGTGCGCGACCGCAGCATCGCGCA
>JAYUUH010000422.1:0-3329 GCA_043754745.1 Lysobacter sp. | reverse complement strand
ACAGCCTGCGCGATCCGACGGAGGCGATCGGCTCCCATGCGCATGGATCCCCCGATCGAACAGCCCGCGACATTCCCGCCGCGATCGCATTGCAGATATCCAACGGGCGGGGATCTCTTCAAGTACCGGCCTGTCTTCGTTGCACTGCCCGTGCGGTCGCGCCATCGCGCGAATGCGGTAGGACGGTCGCGCAAGGTCGTGCAGGCATGCGGTCATGCGGTCATGCGGATACGGTGCGATCGCGCCCTTCGCCTTTCGCGCGGTACATCGCACTGTCGGCGCGCCGCAGCAGCATTTCGGCGTCGTCGTTCTGGCCCGCTTCGGCAACGCCCAGGCTGATGGTGACGCGGGCGTCGTCCGCAAAGCCTTCGTAACTCGCGCTGGCGATCGCCGCGCGCAGGGCTTCCGCGACCTCGCGGGCGTGTTCCGCCAGCGTGCCCGGCAACACGATCAGGAACTCTTCGCCTCCCATCCGCCCGACCCGCGCGCTGGCGGGAAGCTGGCGGCCGACGATCTCGGCGATCGCGCACAGGACGCGGTCGCCGGCATGATGGCCGTGCAGGTCGTTGATGCGCTTGAAATGATCGACATCGAACGCGATCACGCTCAGCCGCTCGCCTCCCGACTGCGCCGCACGCAGCTCGCGATCGAGGAAGTCGAGGATTTTCCGTCGATTCGGCATGCCGGTCAGTTCGTCGGTCATCGCCAGCGCGCGCAGGCGGCGGCTCTTGTTCACCAGTTGCAACGCCATCGCCGCGAGCAGCGTGAAGAATGCCGCACCCAGGATGATGAACAGCCGCTGCAGCGAGCGCACCCGCTCGGCATTGCGCAAGGCCTCGCCACGGTGCGCGTTCTCGATCAGCAGCGCGCGGTTCTCCTGCTCTTTCTTGGCGGAGTCGAACTGCACGCGCAGGCGCGACGTCTGCTCTTCGCGCGCGCGCTTTTCCAGCTGTTCCTGGACATTGCGATAGGCCACCGAGGCATCGTAGGCCTTGCGCCACTCGCCTCCCGCGGCGCGGACATCGGCCATGGCTTCATGGACTTTCGCGAGGTAGCGGGGATTGTTCTGCGCGCGGAAGTGCCGCTCGGCGAAGTCCAGATCCGCCACCGCCTCGCGGATGCGTCCGACCGCGCGCAGCGCTTTCGCGCGGGTCACGCGCGTGCGCGCGGCGCTTTCGATATCGTCGCTCGCGGTGAAGCGCTCCAGCGCACGCTCGATCCACGGCAACGCCTCCGCCGCCTTGCCCTGCTTGACCAGCAGCGCGCCGATCGAACGCTCGCTTTCCGCGACCGAAGCGCGATCGCCCAACGCAGTGTCGATCTCCAGCGCACGGCGATAGTCCTGCAGCGCGGCCTCGAATTCGCCCTTCATTTCGCGCGTCGAAGCGATATTGAACAACGACGTCGCGACCTCGCTCTCCAGCCCTGCGGCTTCGTTTTCCTTCAACAGCTGGCGGTAATAACCGATGGCTTTGTCGTACTCGCCGACATTCTCGTCGCTGTAGACGTTGGCGATGGCGTTGAGGGTGTAGCGGCGACCGCTTTTGTGGCCGATCTCGACGTTGAGCGCATACGCGCGGTTGAGATCGGCGATGGCGTCGTCGTAGCGGCCGTGGTAATGGCGGCCGCCGCCGCGCTGGGCCAGCGCGTCGGCCAGCGCTTCCTTGTCCGCGGCGGCATCGCCGGCGCGTTCGGCGCTGGCGACCGCGCTTTCGAACGCGATCGCGGCTTCCCCCGGCTTGCCCAGCAGATACAGCGCATAGCCCCTGCAACTGAGGAACCCGGCGCTGGATCGGGCATCGGCCGCCTCGCGCGATGCGCGCACGCCGTTCCCGGCGATCGGCAGCGCGGCGTCGGCATCCATCGCGGCCGTGGCGTTGCACAGTACGACCTGGGCCCGGCGCAGCAGCGCCGGGTCGCCCAGGCCCTGCGCGGTCGTCGTCGCCCGCTGCGCGAGCAGGAGCGCGCGTGCGGGGTCCTTCTCTTCCAACGCCTTGGCTTCGGCCAACAGTGTGCCCACTTGGGCATTGCGCGAAACGGGGGTCTTCGCCGGGTGCGCCACCGCAGCCCACGCCAGGCAGACGGCAAGCACTACCCAGCGAAGGCGCGACGGCCGCTGGGCGAGGGAAGCGCGCATCATTCGCGACGATGAGGTCACGCGCAGATGATCCGTCGTGGCCGCGCGACGGCCGCCGGTACCGACGGTTGCGGAGGATGCGGCGCGCGATTGCATGCGCATGCCGCCAGAACACTGGCTTGAAGCCTTGGGATCATGGTTTCCGCCCCCTGCGGAAATCGACTCATGGCCTGCGCTCCGTCGCAGGGCCAACGCCTTGGAAGTCGCGGATTCTAATGCGCCGCAACCCGGTATAAGACGCGATCCATCGCGGTGTTTTCGCGGATTCAGGCATCGGGCACCCCTGCCGACGAGGGCGCCATGCGCAGCATCATGCGCCCACCGATGTCCAGCGAGCCCGCCAACCGCTGCTCCAGCGGCGTTTCCGACGAACGGTCGAGGCGGACGCTTTTTCTAGACAATTTGTTCTAGACAAAATGCTCTAGCAACGGTAGCGTGCCCGTCAACCCCACTCCACAGCGCCGCCATGGCCCTCACCGCCAAGCCTCCCAAGCCCACCCCCGCCGAGCTGGACATGCTGCGCCTGCTGTGGCGACTGGGTCCCAGCACCGTCAAACAGGCGCATGAAGCGCGCTTGCTCGAACGCCCGGATGCCGCCTACGCCAGCGTGCTGCGAGTGCTGCAGATCATGCACGGCAAGGGTCTGCTGATCCGCGACGAAAGCCAGCGTTCGCACGTCTATGCGCCGGCGCAAGCGCAGGACTCGCTGCAGACCAACCTGCTGCGCGACCTGATCCACAACGCGTTCTCGGGGTCCGGCAAGGATCTGGTGATGGCCGCGCTGCGCGGCCACGTCAGCGACGAGGAACGGGCCCAGATCCACGCCGAAATCCAGCGTTCCCTCGATGACGAGCAGAGAGGCAAGCAGCCATGAGCGCGATCGATGGCGTCGCGTTGCCGCAGATCGACGCCCTGGTCCGGGCACTGGGGACGGGTCTGCTGCATTCCCTGTGGCAATGCGCGCTCATCGGCGCGGTCGCCTGGCTGGCGCTGCGCACCTTGCGCAATGCCTCGCCGCAGGCCCGTTACGCCGTGGCCTGCACGGCACTGGCGGGCTGCGTGCTGTGGCCGGCCATGGAAATATGGAAACAGCTGTCGATCGCGGCGCCGCACATGTTTGATACGGTCGCGCCAGCCGCATCGGCGCGCGACATCGGCTCCATGTTCGCGACCTTTGTCGGCGCTGCCCCCC
>JAYUUH010000421.1:0-10138 GCA_043754745.1 Lysobacter sp. | reverse complement strand
CATGGACGACATGGACACCGCGATGAAGTGGCGCCCACGTCATTCCGGCCGCGGCCCCAGCACTGCAAAGCACCGTCCGGGCGCAAACCACAGCCTTCTTCCGAACCCGGAGCCAGCGACCGCCACGGCCCCGGCGGTGGCGTCGTCGCTCCCCCGGCCGAATTGCCCCAACACACCGCTTCGCCATCCGAACGCAGCGCGCAGTTGACATCTCCGCCGGAAGCGACCGAGACATAGCGCCCTGCCGGCGGACGATCCAGGTCGTAGCTGGTATTGCCCCAGCACTTGAGCTGCCCTGCGGTGTCAATGGCGCAGTTCTGGCCATACCCCACCGCGAGAGACAGCCCGCTGATTTCGAAAGTCTCCGACGATGTGGCATAGGCGTGCAGCGCTGGCCATGCCAGCAGCGCGCACAGCACCCATCGTGTCCATGCCGATCCACGCGACTGGCCACGCTGCATTGGCAAATGCATACGAATCCCCTGTCGCCGCCCGGCGTGGGCGGCGCTCAGCGGATTCTAGCCCCCGCAAGACGACATCCGCCTATCGGACGGCACGCCGCCCGATCCGGGCGACGCGCAAACGCAAGCGCTTCAGCGGGCGCGCGGCATCGCGGGTTTCACACTGCGACGGATGGATTCCGGCAGTACACGCCGCATCTGCTTCGGGGTGGGTTCGTTCTGCGGCATCGGCTGCCCCGCGCCATCGGTGCGACGGACCTGAAACACGACTTGATATACCGTACTCACACTTGCGATGTTGCCGGCGCGATCGATGGCCGTACAGGTGGCTACGCGCAAGCCGGACCCGGTATCCAACACGCTGGGCGGGCTGGTATCGATCGGCGTACAGCTCTGGCTCGCGATGCCGGAAACCGCGTCCGTGGCGCTGAGCCGGAAGTCGTGGGTCGCACCGACGAACAGTTGCGCGGGAGGCATGGTCGCCGAAAGCCGCGGGCGGGTCATGTCGATCCGGATCGGCGTGGTCGGCGTCGTGGCGATGTTGCCGGCCCGGTCGCGCACCGACTGGATCGGAAATACATGCACGCCTTCCCCGGACAGGGCGGCATTCTGTGGACAACCGCCGATCTCGCCGGAAGTCACGTCCCAGCAATCGTAGAACACGCTCACCGCCGTATTGAACCAGCCTGCGGCATTCGGCGCCGCGGGTGTGAGCCACTCCCGGATCCGCGGCGGTGTGGCGTCGCGCTTCAAGGGGCGGGATTCCAGGGCCTGTCTGCCGGCCCTGTTCAGTGCCCTGCACGAAACGGCGCCTGACATGAAGTCATCGCTGATCACGGATTCGCCGCAACCTTCGCTGTCGACGATACCGCTTTCCGCGTCGCTCACGTCCCAGCGGACATGCACATCGCTCGTATACCAACCGTTCTCGCCGATGGTTCCGGAGATGATGCCGCCCGTGATCACCGGCGGCGTGGTATCCCAAGACGGACCGACCTGCAGCCGGTATGGTCGACTCGCGACCAGACCGCTGTAATCACGCGCTTCGACCACGAAATCGAACGCACCCATCGACTCCGGCTGACCGTGCAACAAGCCGTCCTGCTCAAGCGCGATACCTGTCGGCAATGCGCCCGACACCAGCCTGAATTTCGGCGATCTCAACGCATAGCCCACGCTCGCCGTCACCGTGAGTCGGCCTTCGTACGGCACATTGCGATCGCCGCGAGCCAGGTCGACCGGACCGATCGCCAGACTCGGCGATTGGCCGCTGCTGTTGCTGCCCCAGCAGACGCGCCCACCGTCATCGCGAATCGCGCAGCTGTGAGCCACGCCTGCGGACACCGATGCGAAACGGCCCTGCGGCGGCGTGGACTGACCGTGGTCGTTGCGGCCCCAGCACGCGAGCGTGCCGTCGCTACGGATCGCGCAATTATGGAACGACCCGGCCGACAACGCGCGGTAGGTCGCACTGGAATCCACAGGCGGCGTGGCCTGGCCTTCGCTATCCATGCCCCAGCAGCGCAGCCCGCCGTCGACGGCGATTGCACACGAATGACGTTCGCCGACATCCAATGCAATGAATTCGCCGGCCGGCGCTGCGGTCTGGCCATCGGCGCCGTAGCCCCAACAGGTCAGCGTGCTGTCGTCGCGCAGACCGCAACTGTGGTTGAGGCCGGTGGCGACGCGGCGGAACACGTCCGCAGGTGGCGTGCTCTGGCCATTGGCATTCCAGCCCCAGCAGGACGCACCGCCGTCGGTGCGCACCGCGCAACCGTTGTACTGGCCGATGTCGATGCTGCGCACGGTCACGCCCGGCAACGGCAGGCTGCCGTTGCGGCTGTCATCGCCCCAGCATTGCAGCGTATTGGAACCCGCGATCGCGCAGGCGTGGTCGGCACTCGCATCGAGTGCCCGGGCACGAAGATGCGGCGCATCGCGTTGGCCGAATGTGTTGTCGCCCCAACAGTCGATCAGGCCGCCGCTGCCGGCATTGCAGGTGTGCGCTGTTCCTGTAGCGATGGCGCCGGCACCGATGCGCGTCTCTCTATTGAACACGCGTCGAAGCGATTGACTGCCTGAGCAGAGCAGTTGACCCGTGTCGTCGATGGCGCAGGCACGATCTCCATAGGCTGCTACGGCATCGAAACTACCGAAACCGAAATCCGGCACGTACCGACTGTAATCCCCGTAGCAGGAAACGCGTTGACCCAATTGCCAGCAGACGAAATAGTCGCCGACCGCTGCCACCGGATACTGGATCTGTTTGACCAGATCAAGCCACGCTCCACCATCGCCCCAGCATTGCGCATCGGATTCGCGACTGGCGCAGACCACACCTTTATTGGCGTGGAGTCTACGGAATCCGCCCCCCACAGCGACGCCCGATACCACTGGGCCCTCGCCCCAGCACGAAACGGTTCCCGCGACGCTGATCGCACAGCTGTAACGGTCGCCCGCCGCGACGGTGAGATAGCGGCCCGGCAACGCATCGGTCTGCCCGAAACTGTTGTCGCCCCAGCATACGACTGCGCCATCGGTCTGTATGCCGCAAGCATGCGCTTCGCCGACACTGACCTCCGACATCGCCGTAGTCGGCGTCGGGCACAACGAGGCGCCCCAGCACGCTGCACCCCCATTGCGCAGAATGCCGCAACCGCTGGTAGCACCAAGACTCAACTGCGAATAACGACCCGATGCGGGCTGCATCGACGAAATATTCCCCGTGCAATGTGGCTCGCCGTCGACGTCGAGGACACATGCTTCACCGCTACCGACCGCAACGCTGGCAAGCCCAGCGCCTTTTTCATTCATCAACCACTGTGGACCGGCCCCACCCCAACACTGTGCCTTTCCATTGAATCCGACAGCGCACATGTAATCGATGCCCCCGGAGATCTGCGCGAAACGCCCCTGCGGCGGATTCAGACCGCCGTAGATCGGGATGCCCCAGCACGCGATGGTCGCATCTCCACGCAACGCGCAGTTATGGAGATTGCCCGCTTGAACATTGATGAAACCGGATTCCGTCGGGCTCGGTCCAGCGAAATCGTCTCCCCAACAGAAGATGCGACCATCGCTGCGAAGCGCGCAGGCATGAGCGCTCATCACGCTTACACGGGTGAAACGGCCGGGCGGAACATCGCTCAGATCGACGAATTCGTTATTCGACCAGCACTGCGGCGTACCGTCCGTACGAATGACGCACGCTTCCGTATTCGTCATGGACAGTGCGATGAATCGCCCTGCGGGTGCGATGGCACCCAGTCCATCGCTGCGACCCCAGCACTGCAGGCGCCCATTGGGGCGCAGGCCACAGGCTTCTTCAGACCCTGCCGCCAATGATCGCCACGGCCCGGGCGGCGGCAGCGGCGGCGAAGGTACCGTATCGGGTGGGCCCAGACATACCGCTTCGCCGTCCGAACGCAATCCACAACTGAACCGCCGTCCCGAAGCGACGGAAACGAAAGGCCCTTCTTGGGTCAAATAATTGCCGGCAAGTCCCCAGCATTTGAGGCGGCCATCGTGCTGGATCGCGCAGGTGTGCCAGTCGCCCACCGCAATCGTCGATCCACCGATATCGGAAGGATTCGCCGATACAGCATGAGTTTGGAGGGCAGGCCACGCCAACAGCGCACACAGCACCCAACGCGCCCATGCCGATGCGCGCGCCCGCCCATGCAGTAACGAGCGTTCCATTCGAATCCCCTGTCGTCGACCCGTCGCGGGCGATGTTCTGGCGGATTCTAACGCCGGGAAGACATGTTCCGGAAACCGCAAACCTCGGGCCGGATGCACACGTCCTGCCCGCCTCATGCAGAATGCATTTTTCCGATCACGCGCCTCCGCGCGGAGCCCCCATGCCGCGATGGCCATCCCCCGCGACCCTGCTCTCGACCACACTGCTTGCGATCCCGCTGCTGTGGTCCCACCACGCCCACGCGGAAACCCTCGCTTGCGGCACCTATCTCGACGCCGAATCCGGCGCGCGGCTGCAGTTGATCGACGGCGAACGCGCGCGGATCGTGTACGACGGGATGGCGCCTTTGTCGCAGCGCTATCGGCGCATGGGCGCGAAGCTGCGTCTGTTCAATGTCGATGATGGCTATCCCGATGATTACACCGTCGGCGGCGACGGCCGTACGGTCACCGGCGACGACGCGGCGTTCCGCAAGACGTTCGTGCTGCAGCAAGCCACCGCTTGCGCGCAAGCGCAGCCGCAGGCGGTGGCCGGAAGCTGTCGCGCGGATCTCGACGCGTGCATCGCGACCATCGACAGCGCTACGCCCGCCGCGCTGCAGGCCGCATGCGACGACGATCTGCCGTTCGCCTGCGTGCGCTGGATCGATACCGGCAAACGCAGTCCGGATGACATCGGCGACGAGAACGGTCCGCCGCCGGAATGTCGCGAAGGACCGACTTTTTCCGATGCAGCCTGTGAGGCCGCCATCTCGAAAGCACTCGGCGTCGCGCTTGCGGAGATCGCAACCGGAATGTATGCCGATGGTATTCCGCTGCCGCCGGAGCGCCTCGACACCTTGCCTGCGCTGTGCACGCGCCACGGCTCGGCGAAGGCCTGCGCCAAGGTCGCGGAAGAATTGTGGGTGGGTAGTCGCTTCGCGCAGGCGCGCGACGCGCTGCGCGTGGGCTGCGAACGCGGCGGCGATGGCGACGCCTGCAAGCACCTCGCGCCGTTGGCTGCGCTCACCGATGCACAGCTTACGACCGTTCCGGCGACGACGCTGCCCTGCGGGCGTTACATCGCCGATACCGGCTTGATGAGCGAACTGGATTTCGGCGATCGCGGCCTGGTCGCCGGTTTCGGCGGCAACCTGCGCGCACGGCTCGAAGCGGGTCTGGTGCGCATCCGTCACGACAAGGGCGGCGATTTCGTGCTGCAGCGGATCGGCGGCGAGCGCCTGCTCGGCATCGACGACTGGAATCGCTATGCGGTCTATCGTCGCGATGGCACCGCGACCACTTGCGCCGCACCGGTGGTCTTCGACGAAAAGCCGCTGGTCGAAGACTGTCCGCAGCCGGGCAACGAAACCGCCGCCGCCTGTTGCGCGCGCGGCAGCCTGCACGGCTGCAACACCGCCGGACACCAGCTCGCGTTGGGCAACGCCTGGGCCGAGGCGAAACCCTACTACCTCAAGGTCTGCGCCGCCGGCGTGCGCATCGGCTGCGAGAACCTCACCCAGGTGTTCGCGCGCGGCAACGATGCGGCCGTGCCGGAGGATCTCGATGCGCTGTGCGCGACGAACGCCCGCCACGTCGCCTGCGACGTCCGCGAAACCACGCATTGGGCGCTGCTGTCGTTCTCGCAGGCCACCGATGACCTGCTGCGCGAGATGGAGCGGGAACCCGACGCCGGGACGGCGGACAACCCACCGCCGCGGACCCCGCAGAACTGATCCGTCGGCGCGTCAACGCCCCAGCAGGAAGCGCAGCGGAATATCGACGCGTGCGCGCCACGCCGCTTCGTTGTGTTCGGCGCCGTCGAAGCGGCGGGTCACCCAATCATCGCCTTCGACATAGCCGCCAGCGCGCAGGGCGGCGTCCATCCGCACCTGATGCGGCGGGTACAGCGCATCCAGCGTCGCGGTGCCGTGATCGAAGTAGAGCCGGTGCGTCCGTGGTTCGGGCAGATGCGCGCCCAGCCAGTCGATCATGCAGGCGTCGCAGGCCGGCCAATGCGTGGACAACGCGCCGACGCCGCCGAAGACCTGGGGATACTGCGCCATCGCGTAGAGCGAGATCAGCCCGCCCATGCTCGAGCCCATCGCGAAGGTATCGTCGCGGCCGGGCTGCGTGCGGTACTGCGCGTCGATGAAGGGTTTGAGTTCGTCGACCAGGAACCGCAGGTAGTCGTCCGAGCGGATGTCTTCGGCACGACCGATGGGACCGCCCGCGATACCGCTGCCGACCGTCGCCGTACGCACAGGCGCTTTGGGCATGTATTCGGCGAAGCGCAGCGGCGTGTTGGACACGCCGACCACGATCGCCTCGCGGATGTTGCCGGGTCCGATTTTGCCGGGTCCGACCTCGCCGGCTTCGATCAGCCGCGTCATCGCGCCATCGATATCCCAGTCGATGCCGGTGTAGCTCAGCGACGGATCGAACAGGTTCTGGCCGTCGTGCATGTACAGCACCGGATAGCGACGCGCGGGATCGCGCCCATAGCTTGGCGGCAGCCAGACATCGACATTGCGCGCATCGACATGGCGCGAAGGGACGCGATGCCAGCTTTCCGTCGCGCCGGTCGCATTCAATGGCGGCGCATGCACGGCATAGGCCCAGCGCAGGAATGACGGGAGCATCTTCGCCCACGACGACTGGTCGTGCCTGCCATCGGCGAGCACCAGCAGGGAGACATCGGCGCGCGTCGCCCGGGTCGCATGATCGGGATTCACCGAATGACCCAGTTGCCGCAGGCCCTTCGCGCGCGGCTCGGCTTCGCCGGACATGCGCCAGCCGTCGATGAGATCGCGGACATCGTCGAGCACATCGATGACCCCGTCGCCGTCGCGGTCGTCGGTTTCTTCCGCGTCACCGACTGCGAAGAAGAAGCGGCTTCCGGCGTGATAAGCGCCGGCCGCGATCATCTGCTGCGCGAACCTGCCGGACTGGATGCCGGCGATCTCATCAGGCTTCGGCGACAGCCACAACGATGGCGAGAACCCGCCAACGTTGGCGAATATCCCGGAATACTGCCAGCCGAGGTTCAGCGCGTTCGCGCCGCCCAGCGACCAGCCGAGGATCGTGCGCGCGCTGGCGCGCGCGCGGGTGCGGTAGCGCGCATCAATGATTGGCACCAGTCGCGTCGCGACCCACTCCGAATACGCATGCGCTTGAGTGCCGATGGCGCCAACGCGAAGCGGCGAGACAAGGCTGCGCTTCGCCGCAGGATCGGAGAAGCCATACGCGCCCATACGATCCTCCGGCATGTCGATCGCAACCGCTATCAGCGGCCGGATCTCGCCGCGCCCGGTCATGTCGTCCAGTGTCGCCTGCAGCGCCACCGCCTCGGCGTCCTGACCGTCGTTGAGATACAGCGCGGGATAGCCGATCTCCGACGCTGGATCGTAATTTTCCGGCAGTAACACGCGCACCCGCAGCCCGTCGGGCGCGATTCCGGGGACCGGAAGCGTCAGCGTATCGATGCGGGCGGGACCCCGGGACGGCGACGCCTCTTTCGCCTGCGCCACGAACGCAGCGAGCAGCGACGCCAGCGCTGCACAGCGTAGAACCGAATTCATTGGCATCGCATGGCGCTCCAGTGGACGGATCAGACGGGCGCCAGATTGCGCCGACAGGTGAAAAAGCCATTGAGGCACAGGCGTCCCGCGCGCGGATCCGCGGACAAGAGCTCCGGATGCGCGATTTCGCCGCTGTGGAACACGGTGCCTTCGTAGAAGATGATGCGGTTGTAGCGCGCCGGCACGCTCTGCAACTTCGTGAACCAAGCGTTCGACGCAGTCATGTAGCCGGTGTCGATGCCGTAGCGCTCGCGGAACGCATCGCGATCCAGCGTGTTGGCGTCGGCGATCATCGGCAGGATGGTGTCGGGCGGATGATTGGGACCGTAGAAACTCGTGCCACCGAGGCGCGCATCGCGGAACAGATACAGCACCGACGCGACGATGCGATGCCGCGGTTCCACGCTCAGCCGGTCGATGTGGCAGATCGATTGCGATGGCCTCAGCCGTTCGGGCGGCGTGGTGGTGATCGCGAGCCGGCTGTACATGCGTTCGGTGCGGCGCACCTCGAACGCGCGGCGCAGATGCGCGACGAAGAACGCATCGAGCTGCGTCGAGAAGCCCTCCGGCATGCGCAGTTCCGGGCCGGGATAGCCGTTATGCCCGGCTTCGACGAACCCGCCGATATGCCGCGCGGCATAGTCGACCATCGCATCGGGATCGAGCAGGGCATCGTCGATGACATGACAGACATGGCGCCCATGGATGGTCACGGTCTGGATGCGCGGCGCGGGGTTGAACATGCGGGCGTCGCTCCTTCAGCGTTTCGGCGCGAACCGGATCGCCTGGCCACCGCCCGCGCCCAGCTGCAGTGTCAAGGTATCCGCGCGCGTGACCTCGCGGGTCTCGCGCGCGAACGCGAACCGGTTGGTCCTGTAATCCGCACCGTCGCCGTCGCGATAGATCTGCGCGACATAGGTGCAGCCGGCATCGAGAAACGACAGCGGCACCTCCAGCGTGCGCGCAGTCTCGTCTGTGACGCTGCCCAGATACCAGGCCTCGCTGTTGCGGTCCTTGCGTACGATGGTCGCGTAATCGCCCACTTCGCCGTTGAGCGCGCGGGTGTCCTGCCAGTCGACCGGCACGTCGCGGATGAACTGGAACGCATCCATGTGTTTCGCGTAGTTCTCCGGCAGATCGGCGGCCATCTGGATCGGGCTGTACAGCGTCACGTACAGCGCGAGCTGGCGCGCCAGCGTGCTCTGCAGCGGCTGGCCGCGGCCCTGCAGGCTCAGCACGCCGGGCGTGAAATCCATCGGCCCGCTGAGCATCCGGGTGAAGATCAGGATGGGCTCGTGTTCGGGCGGGTTCGGCGGATTGCCCCAGGCGTTGAACTCTTGGCCGCGCGCGCCTTCGCGCGAAATCCAGTTCGGATAGGTGCGACGCAGGCCGGTGTCCTTGATCGGTTCGTGCGCGTTGATCGCGATGCGATGCTTCGCCGCCGCTTCCACCACGCGCAGGTGATGGTTGCTCATGAACTGGCCTTCGTGCCACTCGCGCACCACCGGGCCGTCGGCAAGATCCTGGCGTTCGATCTGTCCGGCGTCGCAGACATAGCCGGTCTTGATCGAATCGATGCCCAAGCGCGCGAACGTCGCAAACGCTTGGTCCATCTGCCGCTCGTAATGGCTGACCGCGCACGCGGTTTCGTGATGGCCCACCAGATGCACGCCTTTCGACTTCGCATAGGCGGCGAGTCCTTCCAGATCGTAATCCGCCGCTGGTTTCGCGAAATCGAATTGCCAGCCGTTGGCGAACCAGTCGCCGTCCCAGCCAGTGTTCCAGCCTTCCACCAGCACGCCGCGGAAGCCATATTGCGAGGCGAAATCGATGTAGCGTTTCGCGTTCGCGGTGGTTGCGCCGTGCTTCGGGCCGGTCGCCCAGCTCTCCTGATCCAAGTGCAGCGACCACCACACGCCGACATACTTCGACGGCTTGAACCAGCTCACGTCGCCGAGCTTGTTGGGCTCGTTGAGATTGAGGATCAGACTGGATTCGACGAGTCCGCCAGCGCGATCGGCGATCTGGATCGTGCGCCACGGCGTGGCGAACGGCGTGCGCCGTACGACTTTCGCCGGGCTGCCCGGGGTCAGCATCGCGCGCAGCCTGCCGCCGTCGCCCTTCGCGAGATTCATGCCGGCGTAGTCGACCAGTGCCGCCTCATGGATGGAAAGATGGATGCCGTCGTCGGTGCGCAGGGTGATCGGCGTCTGCGCCACGCCCACTTCCGCCAGCGGCGTGCGGCTGTAGAGGTATTCCTCGCGATTCCATTCGAACGCCGGAATCCACCATGCGGTGGCCGGCTTCGCGATCGCGAATTCGGTCAATTCTTCCTCGATCCGCACCTCGTCCAGCGCGGCCTGCTTTGGGAATTCGTATCGGAAGCCGATACCGTCGTCGAAGACGCGCACCACCACG
>JAYUUH010000420.1:0-3365 GCA_043754745.1 Lysobacter sp. | reverse complement strand
ACTACGACGATCTGCCATGGTTTCTGATGATGTTGCGGCCGCAGGGGTATTTGGGGCGACTGCTTGTTCGCAAATACGCTCAGAAGTTCAACGCACCTAATGATCCTTCACGATGGCAAGCTGACGATATCTTGGTGGCGTTGCTGCACTCCGCCGCGAGTAGTTCGGGAAATATCGTCCTCGGCGACAATTCTCTCGAAGCCGAACTGCAATTCATCAAAATTATTATCATGTCCATACCCATGACATGGAGTGACCATCACAATCTTTATCCAAAGTTTGCGGAGGATTTCGATAGAAGTGGTCCTCCTGGATCTTCAGCAGCAGGCGAACAGCCAAAATTCTTTACCTCATCTCTTATCGGTATCGACCAAGGGAAATTAGAGAATTTCATCGTCAAATTCGTCCGCATCGACCCTGACAACGCCGCCACCCAGCGCTGGGGCAATCTGCTGTTGTGCGAGGAGCAGGCACTACACCTGTTGAACGAACACAATATCGCTAGCGCGCGCACTGAAATTCTCGATGTCGACGACTGGCGCTTCTTGCAATCCAACCGCTTCGACCGGACGCCACAGGGCGGGCGCATCGGCATTGTTCCGCTGGATGCGCTCGATGCAGCCTATGGCGGTGGCGTGGGCAAGCCATGGCTGCCGGCGGTCACCGAACTGCATAGACAAGGCTTCATTCATGCCGATGATCTCGAGCGCGTCCGCCTGCTGGATGCGTTCGGTCAGTTGATCGGCAATACCGACATGCACGGCGGGAATCTTAGTTTCTTCACCGATCTCGACACGCATATCGTGCGTCTCGCACCGGTCTACGACATGCTGCCGATGCACTATCGACCGAACGAAGGCAGCTCGGTCCGCGACGAGCCGTTCAATCTGCCCATGCCCGATCTCGCCGCTCCGGAGATATGGTCACGCGCCACAATGCTGGCCATGGAGTTCTGGCGACGCACCGGCGAGAACTTCCGCATCGGCGAGAACTTCCGCAAGCTGTGCATCGACAACATTGGGCGTATCGAAGACTGGCGCGCGCGCTACCGGATCTGAAGTCGCACAGCGCGCCTCGCTTTGTACAATCATATCGACCTCGATCAAGCTCTACTGCCATAGATCCGATCTAGCGCCTTGTACGCCTGACTGCAGTCGAAATTCGAGCTGAATGTGCATTGGTTGCTCAGAAAGCATTGGCTGTGCGCGGCATCGAATGTCACGCGGCGAGCCCGTGTCCGCCGCGTCGGGCCGCAGTCAGCTTCACCGTGCATACTGGCCACGGCCCTTCAGGAGAAACCGCCATGTCGCTGCTGCCATACTCGTTGTTCGCGATCCTTTCCGTCGCCGCCTGCACGCCGGTGGCATCCCATGAGTCACCCTCGGGCGAGGACGGCGGCGAAAGCGCCGCAGGCGGAAAGCCTCGGATCACCGGTGGACCGATGCCGCCGGAAGAACAGATCGGGGTCGCTCCCGGGTTGGAGGAAGGGAATTGCGACGCAGCGGCGGCGCAGCGGTTCGTCGGCCAGAAGGCCGAAGAAGCCAACGTGAAAGCAGCGGTGGCCGCGAGCGGAGCGAAAACGGCGCGGGTCATCAAGCCCGACACGATGGTGACCATGGATTACCGCGGCGACCGGCTCAACATCCGCGTGGACGATGCCGGCAAGATCATCGCCGTCACCTGCGGATGATCGTGGATCGGATCGCATCGACATGCGATCCGATTCGTTCGGAACGGATGATCGTCCGACGCGATGATCTTCGATCCACATCAATGCAGCCGGTCCAGACCGCGACCCCAGCAACAGGAGACCGCGATGCGCAGACACAAGCGCAAATCATCGGGTTCTAGGTGGATGGCGGTCGTTGCGGCGGCGCTGCTGGCGGCGGTCGCGTGGCACTTCTACGGGACGCCCGGCGCGGCCCCGGTCGCGAGCGGCGCCTCCGTGTCCGCCGACGGCGCGCGGACGACGACGGCGCTGGAACTGCCGCCGCCGATGGCGGAAGACGTACCGTCGTCGACCGCCCCGCGCGACCCGGCAACGCGCTATCCCGCATTCCTGCCGGCTGAAGCGATCGACACCCTGACGTCGATCGAACGGCGCGGTCCGTATCCGTATCGCCAGGACGACGGTGCGTTCGGCAATCGCGAAGGCCGGCTGCCGCGACAGCAGCGCGGCTATTACCGCGAATACACGGTGGAAACGCCGGGTTCGCCCGATCGCGGCGCGCGACGGATCATCGCCGGCGGACAGCCGCCGGTCGAATATTTCTACACCGACGATCACTACGCCAGCTTCCGCCGGTTCACACTGGATGCCGGCACGCTGGGCGACGACACGCTGCACGACCGCAGGACACCATCGCGATGAGCGACATCGAACTGGGTACGCTGCTCGCAGACGCTTCGCAGGCGGGCGCATATTTCGTCGATGCGCGCGACCGCGAAGCGTTGGTGGAAGCCGGCGGCGTACTGCAGTTCGCGGTGCTGCCGGTGGATCTGCGCGGCTGCGACAATGCCGGCGCGGCGATGCGCGAGATCGCGGACATCCTGCGATTTCCCGAATGGTTCGGCGAGAATCTCGACGCCCTGGCCGACTGCCTGAACGACCTGTCGTGGCTACCGTCGGATGGGTATGTGCTGGTGCTGGAACACAGCGGCGAATGGCGCATGCAGGAAGCGGATACGTTCGCGACGGCGCTGGAAATCCTCAACGAGACCGCGCAGCACCGGGCCGCGAACCGCGTGCCGTTCTGGACGTTCCTTCCGGTGTCGACGCGCGAACTCGAAGCGATCAACGAATAGCTTGTTGTAGGAGCGGCGGGAGCCGCGACTGGCGACGGATTTTCAACAGCCGAACGGCTGGTCAAGACATGCCGCAGATCATCGCGGCTTCTACAAAAACAACATCGCTATGCTTATAGCGCGGGATCCGCCGCCTGCACCGGCGACGCTACAGCCGCCGGCACCCGCGCATAGCGCCAGGCCACCAGCACCGCGCAGGCCAGCAGCACCGAGGCGATCAGGAAGGCGATGCCCGGCAGACGCACCGGCGCGCTGGGGCCGATGAAATAGCCGAACGATCCGGCGAACAGCGCCGGTGCGGCGATGCCGGCCAGCGAAATCAGGCTGCTCAGCGCGCCCTGGATGCGGCCCTGCATGTCCGCGCCGACCTGACGCGTGATCAGCGCCTGCGTCGACGGCGCGGCGACCGCCCACAGCGCGCTGATCGGCAGGCCTGCGAGGAAGACCCAACCGGTGCCGGCCAGTCCGTAGATCAGGAAACCGATCACGCCGCAGCTCAGACCGAACAGCAAAGTGCGGCGTTCGCCGAAGCGTTTCACCAGCCGGCCGACCACCAGCAC
>JAYUUH010000419.1:0-3374 GCA_043754745.1 Lysobacter sp. | reverse complement strand
TCAATGCGTAGACGCCGTCGCCGAGCGCGTGCAGATCGACGCAGGCCTGCGCCGGTTCCGCAGCGCCGTCGTGTTCGGGACGCGGCAGGGCGACCGTGGGTCTGGCCGGGATAGTGATCGCGGGCGCAGCGCTGGAGGCATTGATGGCGCTCAGCACCACCGCAGACGGTTTTTCGATCCCGGCGGGTGCGCGCACGACCGAAGCCGTCGCGCGCAGGAAAGCGATCTTGCGGCCGGCTTCCGGCGCCACCGGTGCCGGCGCGCGCGCTTCGGCGGCGAGCGCTTCAGGGACTGGCGTTTCCGCGGCGTGCGGTGCGGACATCGTCGGCGCAGACGGCAGCGCGGGTGCAGAGGCCACAGCTGCAGGCGCGCTGGCAGCGGCGGCAATGGAATTCGTGCCTTGCGAAGGGGTGCCATGCGCACCCGACATGCACGCCAGACGCAGGCCGCGCATCTCCAGCACCGGAGCGCCGAGCGCATCGAAGCAGGCCACGTCCCAGTGCGATGCATGGGCGTCGGCGGGCATGCTGTCTTCGCAGCGCAGAACGAGATAGCCCTGCGTGCCGCCAGGGCCGAACCACCGCACCGAATCGATGCTGCGGATCTGCCAGTCCAGCGGCGCCGACGGCAGCGGGCCCAGTTCGCCCCACAGCCAGGCCGCACCCTGCATCATGGTGGCCAGCAGCTCGGGCGGCAGGCCCCACGTTCCGGGCGTCGATGGCTCAGTGCTGGATGGCGCGGTGCTGGCAGTGTACTCAAGCACCAGCTCACGCGCCGTGCGCGCGATGCGCTGGACGACGCGGCGGTCGGCGCTGTCCGTCAGACCCAGTGCCGCGAAACGGGCATGGAAGGCATCGACGGCGATGCCGCGCGACAGGCGCCCGGCGAACATGGCGACGTCCGCCGCTGCCATGTCGGCAACTGCAATGTCCCCAGCGACGGCGGCGAAGCGCGCGCGGCCCTGTGCATGCACCTGTTCGACACCATCGCGCGCGCTGAAAATCTCGAAGCGCAGTGCGTCGTCGGTCTCGGGCAGCAGTGCGACATGAAGTTCGCAGGCGGCGTCGATGCGCAGCGTGTCGTCCAGCGCGATATCTTCAAAGCGAAGACTGCGCGCGGCGACATCGTCGGGACAGGCTTCGGCGATGGCCGCGCGGGCCATTTCGATGTACAGCAGCGCCGGCACGCGGCGGTGCCCGGCGCTATCGGCGTCGAGGAAACGCTCGTCGCCTGTCAGCGCGACGCTGAAACCGGGGCTGCGCAGGGTCGAAGTATTCCGCTGCAGCAGCGGATGCCTCGCTGCCGCGGCCTGGCCCTGTCCGTGGGCGCGCTGCGGCGCGAGCCAGTGGCGTTCGCGCGCGAAGGGATACCCCGGCAGCGGGATGCGTCCCGGCTGCGCGCCGGCATACAGTCCGGCCCACGCGATGTCGATGCCCCTGACCCAATGTTCGGCGATCCGCGCGTCGTCGCGCTGCGCGATCCAAGCCTCGCAGCGCCGCGCGAAATCGGGGTCCGCCCGGCAGGCGGCGAGAAATTCCCTGCTTTTTCTCACACTGCCGCGATAGGGCTGCGGAGCGGTGCGTGCTTCCGGGCCGCGTGCTTCGTCAGTGAGCCCCTCGTCCGACAGCGCCTGCAGCTGGCGCTGCAGATCGTCCAGCGATGCGGCGAACAGCACGATGCGCTCGTCCATCGCCTCGCGCCCGACCTGCAGCGTGTAGGCCAGCGATGGCAGATCGACGCCCGCGCCGCTGCGCTGCACGAAGGCGAGCAACTGGCGGATTTTCTGCTGCAGCTGATCCGACGTTCGCGCCGAAAGCGGCAGCAGACAGGTGCGGCCGTCCCACGCGTGCATGCGCGCCGGGGGCGGCGCTTCCTGCACGACCAGATGGGCATTGGCACCACCCGCGCCAAAAGACGAAATGCCGGCGATGCGCGGAATCTCGCGGGCAGCGGCGCCTTCGCCCACGACCTGCCGGCGCCATGCGGCGGATTCGCGCTGCAGCCGGAACGGCGTGGCCGAGAAATCGATCTCGTCGTTGACTTCGTCCGCGTGCAGGGTCGGCACCAGATGCCCATGCCGGAACTGCAACAACACCTTGGTCAGGGCCGCGATGCCGGCGGCCGACTCGCAGTGGCCGATATTGGATTTCAACGAGCCGATGGCGCAGTGCTGGCGCTCCGCGCCAGCATCGGCCGGCGCGCGGCGGCTGGCACGGAAGGCCTTGGTCAGGCCCGCGACTTCGATCGGATCGCCCAGCGCGGTTCCGGTGCCGTGCGCTTCGATGTAGCTCACGTCCGCGGAATCGATGTCGGCGCGCGCAAGCGCAGCGGACACCACTTCAGCCTGGGCGGCGGGATTGGGCACCGTGTAACCGTGCGTGCGGCCACCGGTGTTCAGGGCGCTGCCCTTGATGATGGCATGGATGGTGTCGCCGTCGCGCAGCGCCTGCGCCAGCGGCTTGAGCACCACCGCACCGACGCCTTCGGCATCGACGAAGCCGTCGGCGTTGCGGCCGAAGGAGCGGCACTGCGCCCCTTCCGACAGCATCCCGAGGGCGGTCAGTTCCACCATGTGCTGCGGATCGAGAATCAGACTGACGGCGCCGGCGATCGCGGCCTCGCACATGCCGCTGTACAGGCTGTCCAACGCGACATGGATCGCGGTGAGCGACGAAGAACAGGCGCTGTCCACCGCGAACGAAGGGCCGGAGAAATCGAACAGGAACGAGACCCGGTTGGCGATCGAGTAGAACAACGGCTGCACGGTGTAGCGCGAATTCATCACCCCGACGAACACGCCGACCTTGCCGCCCGGAGCGAGCGTCGCGGGCGTATAGCCGCTGTCCTCGATCGCGTGATAACTGGTTTCCAGGAACAGGCGTTCCTGCGGATCGATCTTCTTCGCTTCCTTCGGCGCGATCCGGAAGAACAGCGGATCGAACTTGTCGATGTCGTCGAGGAAACCGCCCCAGCGGGTATAGCTTTTGCCCGCCTTGCCCTTCTCGGCATCGTGATAGTCCTGCCAGCGCCAACGGTCGGCGGGGACTTCGCTCGCGCCGCTGCGCCCGGACGCCAGGTTGTCCCAGAACGATTCGAGATCGGGCGCCTGCGGGTAGCGGCCGCTGACGCCGATGATGGCGACATCGAAACGCACAGCGCGCTCCGCAGGTGCGTCGACCGAAGGCGTTGCGCCCGCTGCGGGCCGCATCGGCAGTGCGGACCGTGCGTCGATGCGCGGCACCAGCCGTCGGCCGAAGCGGTCCAGCGCCTTGCCCCGCGCGCGCGCGGCGGGCACCGACATGGCCGGCACGCGCGCCGATGGAAGCGCAGCCGCAGCGGAGGGCGGCGCCGTAGCCGCTTGCACGGTCGCCGCA
>JAYUUH010000418.1:0-3383 GCA_043754745.1 Lysobacter sp. | reverse complement strand
GCAGGCCGCAGTCGCGGGCGACGTGATCGATGCCGCGCACCAGTTCGGAGAAGAATTCGCCATGCAGATCCGGCAGCACCTCGCCGATGGTGTGGGTGCGACGGCTGCTGAGGCTGCGCGCGGCGTGATGCGGGCTGTAGCGCAGTTCGTGCGCGACCGCCAATACCCGGCGACGCACCGCTTCGGCCACGTTGTCGTGCCCATTGATGGCGCGCGAGACCGTGGCCACCGAGACCTTCGCCACACGCGCCACATCTTTGATCGTCACGCTCAATGCATTCGTCCCGGAACCAGTGGAGGAGGAAATCGCGTCAAACCAATGTAACCGTTTCCATCAAATCATGTAAAGGATTCGCGACTCTCGTGTCCACGGCCTTGGCTAGGCATGTAATCGCATGATTTTATTTGCTGATTGCAGTAGACCATGGTGATACGGAAACATCAGGAACATGCTGCAGCGCAGCAATCGAGCGGCTAATCACTGGCCTGGATCGAAAGCGCATGGATGTCGGTCTGCATCAGGTCGCCCAGTGCCGCATACACCGCCCGGTGACGCGCCAGCGATGCCATGCCGGTGAAGAAAGGGCTGACGACGCGCACGGTGAAATGACCGCGACCATCCTTCGCGCCTTCGTGACCGGCGTGGCGATGGCTGTCGTCGATCACTTCCAGCGCGCTCGGCGCGAACGCGGCCTGCAGCAGGCCGCGGATCGCTTCGACCCGGGCCTCGCGGGGCAGCGGGCCGCCCCCGGTCATGGCAGCACCTGCCGGAACGGGCGCACCTCGACGCGGGCGTAGACGCCGGCATCGACGTAAGGGTCGGCATCGGCCCAGCCGCGCGCGGCGTCGAGCGATTCGAATTCGGCGATGACGATACTGCCGCTGAAGCCGGCCGGGCCCGGGTCTTCGGCGTCGATCGCCGGGCACGGCCCCGCCAGCAGCAGGCGGCCGGCGTCCTTCAGGGCGAGCAGCCGGGCCAGATGCGCGGGTCGCGCCTCGACCCGCCTGTCCAGCGACTGCGGGGCGTCGTAGCCCTCGATGGCATACCACATAGCGTGAGGTCTCTCTGTCCGGATCCTGCGGCACAGGATAGTGGATCGCCTCACGCACCGTCCCGCGCCGCAGCGCGCTGGACAGCGGCGGGCCCAGCCCTTACTCTTGGCTCGCATCGTTTCGAGGCCGGCTGCGACGACCCATCGAATTCATGCAGTCGCTGCCAAGACAGCCTCCGCATTCGATCCGCCGCCTCCATCCAGCCCTGGCCCACGACTCTTCCGCTCATGCCCCGCTTCCGGTGCGGGATGCCATTGGATGGTGCAGTCGCGGTGCCGGTTCCATATTTGATCTGTTCCCTCTTGCATGATGCGTCCTGCATGGTCCGCGCCAGCCCGCCGTGGCACGCGCGTTCCGGATGTCCAACCTGTTGCCGTCACGCCCGGTTCGCGGTTCGCCGCTCCTCCGGACGACAGCGGCGACGCGTCGCACGGATCGGCCCGCAGAGGTCGGCTGCGCCACGCACAGACCGATCGCCGCACGCGATCATCCCCGCGATCGCCGTCTGTCCGGCGTCCCAGCCGCCACCCGCCATCGCTGTCGAATGTCGAATCCGTAATGACTCCTGCCGTCACATGACCCTGCTGTCGAATGGCCACTGAAACCGCGTCCAACGCGCCTGCCCACGCCGAGGCGGCAGACGCGCACGCCGTCGCGCCGCCGCATGCGCCGCAGCAGCACGAGATGCGGCTGGCGACGGTGCTGGGGCAGCCGGTGCTGCAGATTCCTCAGGATCTCTATATCCCGCCGGACGCGCTGGAAGTCATCCTCGATGCCTTCGAGGGTCCGCTCGACCTGCTGCTGTACCTGATTCGCCGCCAGAATCTGGACATCCTCGATATCCCGGTCGCGGAGATCACCAAGCAGTACGTGAGCTACATCGGCGTCATGCACGAGATGCGTTTCGAGCTGGCCGCAGAATACCTGGTGATGGCCGCGATCCTGGCCGAGATCAAGTCGCGGATGCTGCTGCCCCGCCCGCCCAGCGACGAGAACGCCGAAGACGATCCCCGCGCCGATCTGGTCCGCCGGCTGCAGGATTACGAACGCTTCAAACAGGCGGCCGAAGACATCGATGCGCTCCCGAGGATGGAGCGCGACACTTCGCCGGCCGCCGCCTTCTTGCCCGACCGCGCCAGCGTCAAGCTGCCGCCGACGGTACAGCTGAAGGAAATGCTGCTGGCGCTGCACGACGTGCTTAAGCGCGCCGAGCTGTTCACCGGCCACGCGATCAAGCGCGACGCGCTGAGCGTGCGCCAGCGCATGACCGACGTGCTGACCCGCCTCGGCGACGGCAGCTTCCACCGCTTCGAGTCGCTGTTCGACGCGCGCGAAGGCAAACTCGGCGTGGTGGTGACGTTCCTGTCGATCCTCGAACTGGCGAAGGAACAACTGCTGGACATCGTCCAGGAAGGCCCGCTGGCGCCGATCTACGTGAAGTCGCTGGCGACCGGCGAAGACGGCGACATCGTCGTGCCGGACCTCAGCAGCGAGTTCGACGACGATATCGTCGAGCCCACCACGCTGGCGGCCGCGGCCGCCAACGACGACGCGCAAGCATGACCCGCGCCCGCTATTGCCCGTCCTGCCCGCGTCAGCGGGATTGACGAAACAGGCCGAACATCTGGCCGCCCCAGAACTGACCCTATGGATCAACACTTCATCACCCGCATCGTCGAAGCCGCCCTGCTCGCGGCCAATCAGCCGCTGACCATCGTGCAGATGCGCGGGCTGTTCACCGTCGACGAGCCCGCGCCGGAAGGCAGCATCGAACAGGCGCTGACCGATCTGCGCGCGGGCAGCGAAGGTCGCGGCATCGAACTGGCCGAAACCGCGTCCGGCTACCGCTTCCAGGTGCAGGCCGACGTCCACGCCTGGGTCGCTCGGCTGTGGACCGAGCGCCAGACCAAATACACCCGCGCGACGCTGGAAACGCTGGCGATCATCGCCTACCGCCAGCCCATCACCCGCGGCGAGATCGAACAGGTCCGCGGCGTGGCGGTGAGCAGCAACATCATCAAGGCGCTGGAAGAGCGCGAATGGATCCGGGTCATCGGCCATCGCGACGTGCCGGGCCGCCCGGAGCTGCTGGGCACCACCAAGGGCTTTCTCGATTACTTCGGCCTGAAGAGCCTCGATCAGTTGCCGCCGCTGTCGGCGCTGAAGGATTTCGGTGAACTCGACCCGCAGCTTTCGTTCACCGATCCGGATGCGCCGAAAGCCGAGGCCATCGTCGCCGGCGTGCACGACGATGCAGAACCGGACGACGCAGAGCTGGATGATGCGCACGGCGATAGCGACGCGGCCGGTTCAGATCCGGTCGACGACGA
>JAYUUH010000417.1:0-3385 GCA_043754745.1 Lysobacter sp. | reverse complement strand
AACCCTTCCTCGATGCGTACCAAGCCATCCTCGGTCGCTATTGCGTGCTGTTCGACGGCGTCGCCGACCTGCTCGACGCGCTGGAAGCCGACGGCGTGCGATGGGGTATCGTCACCAACAAGCCGGAGTATCTGGCGAAACAACTGATGCCGATCCTCGGCTGGAGCGAACGCTGCGGCGTGATGATCGGCGGCGATTCGCTGCCCGAGCGCAAACCGCATCCGCTGCCGCTGCTGCATTCGGCGGAGATCATCGGCGTCGCCGCGCACGATTGCGTCTACGTCGGCGACGACGAGCGCGACATCGTCGCCGCGCGCGCAGCGGGCATGCCGTCGATCGTCGCACTGTGGGGCTATCGTTTGCCCGGCATCGATCCGCTGGACTGGCGCGGTGACGCGATGATCGAGCAGGCGCGGGACATGCTGGATCCCGCGATCTGGCCGACGACGGTCGCGCATCCGCTGTGAACGACCGCGCTGTGAACGATCTGTCCTCTCCTGACGCTGATCTCGACGAATTCCTCGATAAATGGCGCGGACGCTGGCCGGAATGGCGGATCGCGCAGGTGTTCGTCGCCGAATCGCAGCGCGGGACCGGCGAGGCCTGGTTCGCACTGCTGCAGGAGTGCACCGATGCCGCGTGGGCCGGGGACGATCCGACCCCCGGCTTCGCAAAACTGGCGTGGTGGCAGGAAGAATTGCACGGCTGGGCGAAAGGCCTGCGCCGGCATCCGCTGGGTCGGGTGCTGCAGAAGCGGCCTGCGCCTTGGGCCATGCTGGCGGCGGCCCTGCCGGCGCTGCAGGCCGTGCGCGAACCGCTGCGGGCCTGGGCGCTGCCGCAGACGCTGATGGCGCAGTTGCAGCCGCTGGCCGATGTGATCGCCGACTGCGAGCGCGTGTTGTTCGGGTCCGATGCCGTATCCAATGCCGCGCGTCAGGCAGAACGCCAAGCCGATCCATTTTCCTTGCTCGCCGCGCATGCGCTATGGCATCGCGACGAGGCCGCCGACGCGGCGCAGGCGCAGGCCTGGGCGCGGCGAATCGCGACGACCGCGCCGCAGCGTGCCGAAGCCCGCCCGCGTCGCATCTACGATGCGCTGAGCCTCGCCCGGCTGCGACGCGTCGCTGCGGCAGGCGAAGTGTCGGCGCTGTCGCCGGCCGTGGCGCTGTGGCGCAGCTGGCACGCAGCGCGCGCCTGAGGCCTAAACGCACCGTTGCGATGCGGTTCCCGAAGCCGGTCGCTGCGGCTGGGTACAATGACCGCCCGTTCGCAAATCATGATGCCGCCCGTGACGTTCCGCCCCGATCCCCAACCGATGCCCGACGTGGCCGGCGATGCCGCTATCGCCGCGCGCGCGCTCGACTGGGTAGGCATGCGCAACATCGCGTTGCCGCTGCGGCTGCGCAGCGAAGACGGCACGACGCTCCAGGTGCCGGCCTCGGTGGATGTCCTCGTGGATCTGCGCGATCCCGACGCCCGCGGCATCCACATGTCGCGTTTGTATCGGCAGTTGCAGGACACGCTGGTCGAAGACGCGCTGACGCCTGCGCGCCTGCGTCGTGTGCTGCAGACCTGCGTCGAATCCCAGGGTGCGCTGTCCACGTCCGCACGACTGACGCTGCGCTTCGATCAACTGCTCAGGCGCCCCGCGCTGATCAGCCACAACAGCGGCTGGAAGCGCTATCCGCTGGAAATCGACGCAGTGCTCGCGAACGGGCACATGGCGTTAACCCTGGGGTTTTCGGTCGAATACTCCAGCACCTGTCCGGCATCGGCCGCGCTGTCGCGCCAGCTCAACGCCGAACGTTTCGTCGAGGACTTCGCCGTCGAGAGCCTCGCCGTCCAGAGCTTCGCCGCCGCGCATCCGCTGTCCACGCAGGTGGTCGGCGAGTGGCTGGCGTCGGAGCGCGGCCTCGCCGCCACGCCGCACGCGCAGCGCAGCCGCGCCGAAATCACGGTCGAACTGCACGCTTCGTTCGACGAACTGCCGGCGGCCGATCTGATCGATCGCGCCGAAGCCGCGCTGGGCACACCGGTGCAGACCGCGGTGAAGCGCGAGGACGAACAGGCGTTCGCGCGGCTCAACGCCGAGAATCTGATGTTCTGCGAAGACGCCGCGCGCCGCGTGGCCGCGGCGCTGGCCGCCGATGTGCGCGTGCAGCGCTTCGACGTACGTGTCTCGCATTTCGAGAGCCTGCATCCCCACGATGCGGTGGCGCAGGTGTCCGGTCAGGGTTCCGCCGCCGGCTGATCGTTTGCCGCAGAGCATTCGCCGGTGCATGGACCGGCCTTGCGTCACACTTTCATTGTGGGCGCATTCTGAACGACGTATGCTCGCTGCGTTCATGGCCTCAGGCCATGAACGAGCCACGCCATGCGGGATGCTGCGCGAGGATCGAGGGGCGCGCACAGATCCGACCAACACCGATCGACAAAGGAGGTCACATGAAGATGCGTTTGCTCGCGCTGCTGCCCGCGGCGCTGCTGCTCGCCGCCTGCAACAAAGAGGCGCCCACCGAACCCGCCAGCGAACCCGCCCAGCCGGCGGTGGAAGCTGCGCCGAAGCCCGAGGCCGCGGGCATCAAGCCGGTCGATGTTCCCGCCGGATTCGGTTATCCGGGTAACCGCGACGAATTCCAGGCCTGGGCCGACACCTGGCAGATCGACAACATCACCACCGCCGCCTGGAACTTGTGGGCTGGCATGACCAGCGACTCAGGCCAAAGCTGGAACGGCACCGCATTGCCGGTGTGGGAGACCTGGTGCGGCAACGAGGAAGTGTTCACCACCACGGGATGCGCGACGCTGGACCGCCCGGCGCGCGCGTTCCAGAAGCCCAAACAGATCGGCCATACCGCATTGCGGGCAGGCAAGGCTGTGCCCAGCGACACCCAGGTGGTGTCGTTCAACAAGTTCAATCCGGCGATGGCGAACTATCTGGGCGCGCAGCATGCGGGCCCCGGCAATGCGAACTACAGCTATGTCGCGATGCAGGATCTCGCCAATCTCAATGCCGCGTGGCCGGTGGAAACGCCGATCGGCGCGCGCAAGGTCGAAGAAACGCCGTACCAGCCCGACAACGGCAGCACCCAGGGCTTCACCGCCATCGAAACCAAGCCGGTGATCTTCGTGGTGAAGGCGACAGGGCTGACGCCGATGCCGCTGTGGATGGGGCCGCAGCAGTCGACCACGCCGGCGAACGCCACGCCCGAGACCTGGTTCAACTGCGTGCTGCTGGACCCGGCTGGCGCGCCCGACCCGAGCGTCGTGCCGGTGCCGGCCACGCCCGAACAGATCGCTCAGATCGTTCCGGGCTCGACGATGTCCTGCAAGAACTATCTGTACGCGCCGCTGGCGACCATCTACAACTTCAAGATGGATGCCG
>JAYUUH010000416.1:0-3404 GCA_043754745.1 Lysobacter sp. | reverse complement strand
TGCTGGTCGCGTCGCGGTCCGCCGTTGCGGTCCGGGCGTTCGCCGCGGTCGCGATTCTGCGGTTGACCCTGCTGTGGGAGCGCGGGCGCGGGCGCCTCGTCGCCACCGAACAGCCCCTTCAGCCAACCCATCAGACCGCCGGATTTGGCGGCCGGCGTGGGCTGGGCGAACGCGGGCGTCGGTGCCGGCTGCGGCGCCTGTGGCTGCGGTGCAACGGCACGCGGGGCGGCTTCCTCGCGCTCCTCGCGCAAGGGCGCCGGGCGCGCCGGTTTGACGTTGGTCACCGCAGGCGCGGCCGGGACGTTGAGATTCGCCTTGGTCAGCGCGATCGTCGCCAGCTTGCGCGGGGTGCCGCGCTGGTAACTCGGCTTCGACGTCTCTTCGCTCAGTTCGTTCTCGCGGATGCGAGTGACTTCGTAATGCGGCGCATGCAGCGATTCGTCGGCGACGATCACGATCGGCGCGTCGTGGCGCTTTTCGATTTCGTTCAGCGCGCGGCGCTTTTCGTTGAGCAGATAGTTGGCGATCTCGACCGGCACCTGCACCAGCACCTGACCGGTGTTGTCCTTCATCGCATGCTCTTCGGCGAGGCGGATGATCGACAGGGACAGCGACTCGATGCTGCGCATGCGGCCGTGGCCATCGCAGCGCGGGCAGACCAGCTGGCTGGATTCGCCAAGGCTCGGGCGCAGCCGTTGGCGCGACATTTCCATCAGGCCGAACTTGGAGATCCGGCCCAGCTGGACGCGGGCACGATCGTGCTTCAGCGCCTGCGAGAGCTTGTTCTCGACGTCGCGCTGGTGCTTGTTCGACGCCATGTCGATGAAGTCGATCACCACCAGGCCGCCGAGATCGCGCAGACGCATCTGGCGGGCCACTTCCTCGGCCGCTTCCAGATTGGTGTTGAACGCGGTTTCCTCGATGTCGCCGCCCTTGGTGGCGCGCGAGGAGTTCACGTCGACCGCGGTCAAGGCTTCGGTCTGGTCGATCACCAGCGAGCCGCCCGAGGGCAGGCGCACCGAACGCTCGTAAGCATTCTCGATCTGCGATTCGATCTGGAAGCGGTTGAACAGCGGCGTGTCGTCGATGTACTGCTTGAGCTTCCGGAGGTTCTGCGGCATGACCTGCTCGACGAACTCTTTCGCCTCTTCGTACATCTCGGGCGTGTCGACCAGGATCTCGCCGATGTCGGCGCGCATGTAGTCGCGCAGCGCGCGGATGATCAGCCGCGATTCCTGGTAGATCAGGAACGGCGAGGTCTTCTTCAGCGCGGCCTCGGCGATCGCCTTCCAGACGCTGAGCAGGTAATCGAGATCCCACTGCAGTTCTTCGGCGTCGCGGCCGACGCCGGCCGTGCGGATGATCACGCCCATTTCGTCGGGGATGGCCAGCACATCCATCGCCGCCTTCAGCGCAGCGCGGTCGTCGCCTTCGATCCGGCGCGAGACGCCGCCGGCGGTGGGCGAGTTGGGCATCAGCACCATGTAGCGGCCGGCCAGCGAGATGAATGTGGTCAGGGCGGCGCCCTTGTTGCCGCGCTCTTCCTTGTCGACCTGGACGACGACTTCCTGACCTTCGCGCAACAGTTCCTTGATCCCGGCCTTGTGGTGGTCCACGCCGGCCTGGAAGTAGTCGCGGGAGATTTCCTTCAGCGGCAGGAAGCCGTGGCGCTCGCCGCCGTATTCGACGAACGCCGCTTCCAGCGACGGTTCGAGCCGGGTGATCCGGCCTTTGTAGATATTGGATTTCTTCTGTTCTTTCGACGGCCGTTCGATATCGATGTCGTAAAGGGTCTGGCCTTCGACGATGGCGACGCGCAGTTCTTCGGCCTGCGTCGCATTGATCAGCATGCGTTTCATGGTCTTGCGTTCCTCACGCGCATCAACCCCGCTCGAGAGCGGGCGCGCGGAACGCCATGGGCGTTTTCGCCTCTGGAGACTGCCGGCGACACCGTCGCGCGCTCGTCCCGCCCAAGGGGCGGGCCTGCCATGGGGCAGGCGCGCGGCATGAGCCGCTTCAAGTATTCCAGCGCTGCAACACCACGGCGAGCCGCGGGAGCGCTTGTTGTTCTAATAACGTGTTACAGGCCGGCCGCCTGCGTCGGTTGCGCTGGAAGCGCGATGATGCGGCGGCACGGGACGTGTTCAGCACGAGCGTCTGACGCACTCGGCGATAACCGGCTTTGCCGACAAGCCGCTAACATGGCCGCCCCGGAGGCGGTGGTCGCGTACTGCATCGGATATCGCGGGGGAGGCGGGCTTTCGGCCCATTCGAGCGACGCGACGCGAATGCGTCTGTCGCTAACTCCCTAGCGAAATCAACCCCTTATACCGCTCAACGAGTGTAGCAGATCACAATCCCCATGACCGCATCCATATGACCACATCGAATGTACCGCCGCGTTCCGGCGCCGAGCCCTCGGGCAAGGTCCGCCTTGTCCGCATTCACGAGGACCGCGACGGTCAACGGCTGGATAATTTCCTCTTCGGCGTGCTCAAGGGCGCACCCAAGTCGCTGATTTACAAGATCATCCGCAGCGGGCAGGTGCGCGTGAACGGCGGCCGCGCGAAGGCCGAAACCCGGCTGGAGGGCGGCGACGAGGTGCGGATCCCGCCGGTACACGTGCCCGAACCGGGCGAGAAAGGCACCCCGGCGCCCGGTCTGCTGCAGGCGGTGGAAGCCAGCATCATTTTCGAGGATGCCCGGCTTCTGGCGATCAACAAGCCCACCGGTGTCGCTAGCCATGGCGGCAGCGGGATCAGCTTCGGGGTGATCGAGACCCTCCGCGCCCTGCGCCCGAATGCGACCCTGGAGCTGGTCCACCGGCTCGACCGCGACACCTCCGGGCTGATGGTTATCGCCAAGAAGCGTTCGGCCCTGACCGAACTGCAGGCGCTGATGCGCGAAAACGATGCCGAAGACGGTCGCGGTATCGCCAAACGCTACCTGACCCTGCTGGTCGGACGCATGCCCGACGGCACGATGAGCGTCGATGCGCCGCTGCATATCGGCCTGCGCCAGGGCGGCGAGCGGCATGTGCAGGTGCACTCTGGCGGCAAGGCCTCGCTCAGCCATTTCCGGGTGCTGGAGCGTCGCGGTGGGCATTCCTATTGCGAAGTGCGGATCGAGACCGGCCGCACCCACCAGATTCGCGTCCATGCCCAGCACATCGGCCATTCGGTCGCGGGCGACGACAAATACGGCGATCCGGAGGTCAACAAGCGCCTGCGCGAGCAGATCGGCCTGAAGCGGCTGTTTCTGCACGCGGCATCGCTGGAATTCGCGCTGGACGGCGGCCGCGAGCCGTATCTGCTGGATGCGCCGCTGGCGCCCGAACTGGTGGACGCGCTGGATCGCCTGAAATAACGCCATCGGACGCCCGGGTCGTCTAAAACGATCCTGGC
>JAYUUH010000415.1:0-3417 GCA_043754745.1 Lysobacter sp. | reverse complement strand
CACTGAGAACTTATCCGAAGAGCAGTGCTGACCGAAGCCGAAAAAATCACAGCACTGAACAGCAAAGCCACCAAACGCTTTTCTGCCGCCTAACGCCTAGTCGACCCCAGATTCAGGGCGGTAAAAGATATTGATTCCTTTTGGTCCGGCATGTCAATCGACGAAAACTTCTCAAATCATAGGTTTTCCAATCTCATGAAAGTAGTTCCCGTGTCATGCCGAGCGCGCTATGCTTCAAAATGAAGGCGATATTCGATAACACCTTCGAGACAAGGCGGTATCGGTCCAAACGCCGATCACGGAGACCACCCGCATACTGGGTCGATCGAGCGCGCACTGTGCTGGCATCTCGACAGGCGCTATGGGCGCTGTGGGCAAAGCATGTCAGTGGTCCGTCTGCAGGACGATCCTGAGTCGCGGCGCCCTATGGAAGCCGCGCCAACTCAAACGCACTGCGCCCACTTGCCGCCGTAATCAGCGTCAACACCCGGGTGGCCTCCACATCGACCATGTTCCACTCGAAGCGCCATGTCCAGTTGTGGCCCCCGACGGTGCCGGGGGTGTTCATTCGGTGTTCGAGGCCAAGGCCGAGCACATCCTGCAACTGATAAACCGCCATGTTCGCGACCGAGTTGCAGCAGGCGCGGATCATCGCCCAGTGCGCGTCGCCATCGTTGGCGGGTAGATAGCTGCCGGCGTAGGCGCGTTCGTGGGCGTTGGCGGTGTCCCACCAGCCGCGGACGGTGTGGTTGTCGTGGGTGCCGGTGTAGGCGACGAAGTTGCGCGCCCAGTTGTGCGGCAGGAACAGGTCGGTGGCGTCGCCGCCGAAGCCGAACTGCAGGATCTTCATCCCCGGGAAACCGCAGCTGTCGCGCAGTTCGACGACGTCTTCGGTGATCAGGCCCAGGTCTTCGGCGACGATCGGCAGGGGGCCAAGTACGCGTTCGATGGCATCGAACAGCGCTTTGCCGGGGCCGGGTTTCCATTCGCCTTCCTCGGCGGTGGGGCAGGTCGCTGGAATGTCGTAATAGCCTGCGAAACCGCGGAAATGATCGATGCGGAACACGTCGGCCTGATCCAGCGCGCGGCGCAGGCGCGCGGTCCACCAGGCGAAGTCTTCGTCCGCCATCCGGTCCCAGCGATACAGCGGGTTGCCCCAGCGCTGGCCGGTAGGCGCCATCGCATCCGGCGGGCAGCCAGCGACCGAGGTCGGTTGGTAGGCATCATCCAGCAGATACAGGTCGGGCCGCGACCAGCAGTCGGCGCTGTGGTGCGCGATGAAGATCGGCAGGTCGCCCATGATCGCGACGCCGCGGTCGTTCGCATAGCGTTTGAGCGCGTGCGATTGGGTGTCGAAACACCACTGCACGAACGCCCAGAAGCCGATTTCGTCCGCATGCGTTCTGCGCGCAGCGGCAATCGCGGCGCCGTCGCGCACGCGCAGGGGTTCCGGCCACAGCCACCACGGCGCGCCGTGGTGCGCGGTCTGCAGCGCCATGAACAGGGTGTAGTCGTCGAGCCAATCGCGTTGCTGCGCCGACCACTGCGCGAACGCGTTGCGTTCGCCCGCATCCTGTTTCGCGACGAAAACCGCATGCGCGTTGCGCAACTGCGCCTGGCGCCAAGCGATGACATGGCCGAAGTCGACGCTGCGCGCGTCGAAGCCGCCGTCGGGCAATGTCGGTGCGGCCAGCCAGCCGGCTTCGATGAGCGGTTCGAGCGCGACCATCAGCGGACTGCCGGCGAACGCCGACACGCTCTGGTAAGGCGAATTGCCGGGGCCGATGGGATTGGTCGGCAACCATTGCCACACGCGCTGGCCGGCGGACTGCAGCCAGTCGATGAAGCGATAGGCATCCGGTCCGAAATCGCCGATCCCGTGGTGTCCGGGCAGCGAGGTGACGTGCAGCAGCACGCCGGCTGCACGTTGCTCGAGATCGATCATCGGTAAGTCTCCTGGAGATTCGTTTCGTGGCGCAGCAGCAGCAGGCTGCGGAACGGTACATCGAACATGCCGTCTTCGCTCTGTGCGGAAGACCCCACGAATTGTGCCGCGGCGTCGAGCGTGCCGCTGCTGTCCGCCGCCAATCGCCATGGGCCGTGGGGCAACCTGAAGCGCGCGGGCTGCGCGCCGGGATTGAAGACGATGCACCAGCGCGGCGGCGATGCGGCGTCGGCGGAAAGCTGGCAGGCGAAGGCGTGCGCATGCGCATCGTGCCAGTCGTCGACCTGCATCGCTTCGCCGTCGGGCCGCAGCCAATGGATCGCGGGTTCGTGCGCGTCGGGGGCGGTCGCGAACCAGCGCGCGTGACGCAGCAGCGAGTCTTCGCGGCGCAGGGCGATCAGCGAGGCGACGAAATCGATGTCGGCCCTGGCATCGTCGCGATCGGCCGTGCACCAGTCCAGCCAGCCGATGGCGTTGTCCTGGCAATAGGCGTTGTTGTTGCCGCGCTGGCTGTTGCCGAACTCGTCGCCGGCGCAGAGCATCGGCGTGCCCTGCGCGAGCAGCGTGGTGGCTAGCAGCGCGCGGCGCACGCGGCGACGGGTGTCGATCACCAGCGGATGATCGCTGCCGCCTTCGATGCCGAAATTCGCGCAGACCTCGTGCGAATGCCCGTCGCGATTGCCTTCGCCGTTGGCGAGATTGTGCTTGTCGCGATAGGTCACGACATCGGCGAGCGTGCGGCCGTCGTGCGCGGCGACGAAATTGACGCTGGCGGCGGGCAGGCGATGGCCGTGATGGAAGAGGTCGCTCGACGCGGTGAAACGTCGCGCGAATTCGCTGCGGCCGATAGCGGTGCCGTGATGCGCCTCGTAGCCCAGCCAATAATTGCGCGCGCCGTCGCGGAAGCGGTCGTTCCATTCGAGGAAGCGGCCGGGCATGCGCCCGAGCTGATAACCGTCGTGGCCGAGATCCCAGGGCTCCGCGATCAGATGCACCTGCGACAGCGTCGGATCCTGGCGCAGCGCGACCCAGAACGGGGCCGAGGGATCGAAGCCCTGCCGCGTGCGTCCCAGCGCGGGCGCGAGATCGAAGCGGAACCCATCGACGCCCATCTTCTCGACCCAATAGCGCAACGCATCCAGCACGAACTGGGTCACGCGCGGATGGATCAGGCGCAGGGTGTTGCCGCAGCCGCTGGTATTTTCGTAGCGGCTGCGGTCGTCGGCCCTGAGTCGATACCAGCTCGGATTGTCGAGACCGCGGAAGGAAATCGTCGGTCCCTGTTCGTCGGCTTCAGCGGTGTGGTTGAAGACCACGTCGAGCACCACCTCGAAGCCTTCCGCCTGCAGGGCGGCGACCATGGTGCGGAATTCCCCGATGACTGCGCCGGCATCATGATGGCCAGCGCTGCGCGCTGCCGCGTAGCGGACATCGGGGCAGAAGAAGCCGATGGTGTTGTAGCCCCAGTAGTT
>JAYUUH010000414.1:0-10371 GCA_043754745.1 Lysobacter sp. | reverse complement strand
GGGACTCGGTGAAGTGATCTGCGCCGCGCATCGGGGTTGCCTGTCGAAATCAGAACTTCATTTTACTGCTGGGGTAGGTATTTCAGCAGCCTGTTAAGGCGAAGGGATATGACGTTGAGATTCGTGCGGTTGCGGCGAATAGACTCGAGAGCGAGCTTGGCGTAGATCAGCGGTTTGCGAAAAAGATCGATCTCGATGGGTACGGACGCTATGTTCCGGAAGGTATTCGGGAACAGGTCTATCGCGACCTTCCGGACAACCTGAATCAGGTCGCCAAGGAGACCGGAACTCCCATCCGCATCTTCAACCGCGAAGGCGCGGAGTTGTACGACAGCCGCACGGATACCCGGTTGCCGGGCGCGGCGCTTGAAGAAGCGCGCGACGCGCGTCTGAAAGACGCCGGCATCACACGCGACCTGCGCGATGGCTGGAAAGAACAGCAGACGTGGCATCGCGATTTGCCCGAGAACCTCCCGAACAATTCCAAGGTCGATCCTGCGACCCGCGAGAACATGCTGGCGGAGCGTAGTACGAATCATGTCGTCGAAAGTGTCGACCGCACGGCGCGCGAAGCGATCGAGGTGGATCACGTCACCCGCGTGCGCCCTGCACGCATCCATGCCGGCACGGCACTTGGTGTTGCTGGCCTTGCGCTGGAAGTCTACGACGGCGTCGACAGCGTCCGGACCGCCGATCGCCTCGCAAGTGAGGGTAATCGCACTGGTGCTGAGTCGGAGCTGATCCATTTCGGTGCACGTAGCGTTGGCGGCTGGGCTGGAGCTGGCATCGGCATGGCAGGCGGTGCGTTGCTGGGCGTGGAGACCGGGCCAGGCCTGTTGGTCACCGGCGCTATCGGTGGCGTCGCGGGTGTGTTCGCTGGTGACAAGTTCGCCGAGTGGACGGACAACCGCCGGATCTACAACCAGGAACTCGGCGGCAACACCTGGACCCACGATCCCGAGAATCCGTCGCTGGGCTGGCGCCGCAAGGCGCCGATCGACGGCACCGACGACAACATCGACAATGCGCGGCGTGGCGATTTGCGCGCTTCGCCCGCGACCGAAAACCAGCTCAACTATCAGGCTACGAGCGTTTCGGCGGAACTGGTGTTGCGTGGGCCACCATCACAGCGCGATCCGTTCTCCATCCCCGCGGAAGCGGGCGACCCGCCGAGCAGTCGACCGACAAACTGGGAACGCGATCCGGAGACCGGTAAGTGGCAGCGCGAGGTCTACGGCCCGTTCGTGGAACGCGGCGGCACCCCTCATTACACCGATCTAGCGAACGACGAGCGCGCGGCGCGACTGGATCGACAGGCCGCCGCCATTGTGGTTGAGAACGCCGCGAACAGCCCGGCGTCCATTGCCGCACGCTACGAGGACACCTACCTTCGCAATGGCTGGCAGGCGTATGGCGAAATGCCGGAAGCTGTGCGCAACAACCGAACGAATGTGGACAAGTTGATTGGATCGGATGGCGAATTCTACCAACGTCAGGCGAACGGCCGCTGGGTGAACGACGACATGATCGATCGCGTCAGCGGTAACCACATCGCGAGCGGCCGTCTGCACGATGAACTCGAAGCAACCCGCGATGTCCTGCAAGCGCGCTTGCCGCCGCCGCGCGAGATTCCGCCAGTGCCGCCAATGGACGCCGATGCGCGCCTGCGCGACACGGTTGCTGGCGCGTATCGCAGCGCGGGCGTCGATCCGAGTGCCGAGCAGATCGCCGTTGCCGCAACCGCCGTGCGCGCGACATGGGATGCGAAAGGACTGGACCCGGCCACCACCGCATTACAGGCCCAGCCGCAGGCCGATGGCCGATGCGCCATCGCCAGCCTGCGCCTGGACGCGGACGGCAAGACCTACGTGATTGCAGCCGAAACGACACCCGCTGATATCGAGCGGGCGCGGACTGAAATGACCACCTCACCGCATGCGATTGAACGCGCATCGGAAAACGGTCGCGACGTGCGCGAGCAAGCACAGCGCGAGGCGAACCGGGAGGGTCTGTCGTTGGACGATAGCCGTCTGGCAGTGGCGGCTCCTGTGCGGATGGCGAGCGCCGGTCGGCGTGAAGATGGATCGGACGAACCCGACGCGCTGCACGGCGACAGACGACAAGAGCGCGCAGTCAATGGCGCGGATCCGATGGCGATGGCCGCATCGTCGACGCCGTTGCCTTTACGTCTCCCCGACCCGCGCGACTCCGACAATCCTGACAATCGCCTCTACACACAGATCGAACGCGGCGTGGCGAGCATCGATACGGAACGAGGGCGCACATTCGATGCGACCAGCGAGCGATTGACGATGGGCGCTTTCCACGATGCCAAGGCGGCCGGCATCACCTCGGCCGGTCATATCTTGATTAACGAGACCGGCAAGCGACAGCAGGACGGCTCGCAGATCGCGGCCGGTACACAGTTGTTCGTCGTGCAGGGGCAGGACCCGTCCGACCCGGCGGCACGCCGTTCGGTGACCGATGTCGCGCAAGCCGTCGAAAGTCCGGTCGAGCAGTCGCTGCAGAGGGTAGACACGTTGGCGCAACAGCAGGCGCAAGTATCGGCGCAGCAACAGAATCAGCCCACGCAGGACGAACCTGCCCGATCGCAGCGAATGGGCTGATCGCCGCTATGCACACCCCGTCAAACCGCGAGGCGCACGTCCAAAGCTCCTGCTCCCACAGCGCCTGACGTTCGCCTCGTTTGTTGGCCTGTCCGTGTCGACGCGATGCGCGTCATGAAGCACACGCCCGGGATTATGTTTCCCGGGATTTTTCTGCCGTTGCGTTTCTGCTGTTACGTCGAAACCGCTTCGACGACTACGCCGCCACAGCCTCATCCTCACTGCTATCGACGCTCTCGCTGCCGCCAACGAGTTGCAGTCCCGCATGCTTCTCCCGCATCGCCTCGGCCATCGCCAGGGCAGCGACTGCATCCGGGCAGCGCGAGCCGACGCCGTCGCAGAGTTCGAACATGTAGTCGGCGTCGAAGTTGAGGCGTTCGACGAGGAAGTCGACGAAGGCGCGGACCTTGGGCGATTGCTGGCCTCCGGGGAACACGGCGTTGAACTAGGCGCTGGCCGACGCCGTCCGCGCGCTCGACCGTCCGCTGGCGGCGGTGATCGCCGCGATCGTGGCGCCGTCGTTGCGGGGCCGAGTGCTGGACCAGCCGGTGGACGCGCTGCGCGAAGCACTCGACCAGACCTTGATTGCCCATACCGCAGCGGCCCGCCACCTGCTGCCACCGCTCAAGCGCTGCGATCGCGGCGGCGCCTACGTGATGCTGGGCGGACCCGGCGGCCGCGCGCCATGGGCCGGTTACGGACACCGCTCGGTCGCCAACGCGGCGCTGCGCATGCTCGCCGAAGTGCTGCACAACGAAGCGATGACCCAGTCGCTGCGCCTGCAACTGCTGTGCGCCGAAGACCTAGTCGGCGACGACAGCCAGCTATACCCCGATAAACACACTCGCCCCGACGAACACACGCACTCCGAGCACGCCCAGCCCGAACGCATTCCCACCGCACGGTTTCGAAACCGTCCGCCAACTCGCCGCCGCCGGCGTGCATACCCTCCTCGCCGGGCGCGATCACGCCAGGGCCGTCGACGACGCGCTGACACTGCAGAGCGAAGGCCTGCCGGTGGAAGCGATCGAACTCGACGTGACCGATGTCGCCAGCCTGTCCGCCGCCGTCGACGCGGTGGCGCAGAAGCACGGCAAACTAGACATCCTGGTCAACAACGCCGGCATCCTCGTAGACACCTTCGGCCTGAAAGTTTCCGAGCAGACCATCGACACTTAGCGCAAGACCTTCGACACCAACGTCTTCGACCTGATCGCTACCACCCAGGCGTTCCTGCCGCTGCTGCACAAGTCCGACGCGGACCGCATCGTCAACGTCTCCAGCCTGCTGGGCTCGCTGGCCATGCACAGCGATCCGGTGTCGCCGGTCTACGACTTCAAGGTCCCGGCCTACAACGTGTCCAAAAGCGCGGTGAATGCGTGGACCGTGCAACTGTCCTACGAACTGCGCGACAGCCGGATCAAGATCAACAGCATCCATCCCGGTTACGTGAAAACCGAGATGAACGGCGGCGAAGGCGAGATCGATATCCCGACCGGCGCGCGCACCAGCGTACGTCTGGCGCTGATCGACGATGCCGGCCCCAGCGGCGGCTATTTCCATCAGGAACAATCGCTGCCCTGGTAAGAAGGCACACGTCATCGCGCTTTATTTCCGGAGACTGCAATGACCCACCCTGCACGCGCGGCCACCGCCGCGCTGTTGAAAACCGCGGCGCTGACGCTGGCGTTGAGCGCCTGCGCCGCGGGTCCCGACTTCGCGAAACCGGCGACGCCGGCACCCGATCGTTTCGCCGCTTCGTCGCTCTACACCGATGAGGTCGCGCCCGCGGCCATCGACGGCGCCGCATTCTGGCGCGGCTTCGGCGATGCGCAGTTGGATGCGCTGGTGGACGACGCTCTGCGCGCCAACCGCGACCTGCGCATCGCGCTGGCTCGCCTCGATCGCGCCGACGCGCTGCTGCGCGGCGCGAAGTTCGACCGCCTGCCGACGATCACCGCCGACGCCGCCGCGACCGCCGGCAGCTGGCCTGAGCGCATGCCGGACCGGGTGCCGGTGGCGGGGCGTTGATCCGAAGCCTGGTTGCGCTGTCCCCGCGCAGGCGGGAACGACGGGCGATATCGGCTGCGTGTTCGACCGTATTCGCGAAACGGAATTGTGTAACCCGGCGCAGACCGCCTACTCTGCGCCGTCGTGAGCAACGCCAACCGCTACCCCCCGCGTTCGATCCTGCACAGCATTTCGCTGCTGTTGCTCCTGCTGTGCCTCATCGCACAGCCGGTGCTCGCGGCGTGGGGCGAGATGCACGAACTGACCGCGCATCCGGCTGCAACGGACCAGGACGAGTCCGCTCAGGATTTCGCACTGGATCACCGCGCACCGCATTCGCACACCGCCATGGACGACCAAGGCCATGACGATCCGGCCGATCCCAACCATGCGCTGTCGCACCACGCGCACTGCTGCGGCCAGCCGCAGCTGCCGTTCATGTCGCACCTGCCGCTTCCTGCATTCGAACCGGCTTCGATGATGCCCTGGCCTGCCACCATGCGGCCGATCGCGGCATCGCATTTCGCGACCCCGTTCAGACCTCCGATTCCGGTTTGACGTTCGGCTGGCCCATGGCCGGCGTTCCATTCCCCTGAATCTTATCGGCTCCAGTCGATCGGACTGGATCCATCGGAGCGTTCCCATGCGTGTGCGACTCGCAGCATTCGCCGTGTGCGTCGCAGCCTGTGCCGTGGCGTTTTCCACGGCGGCTGCCGACGATCCATCGGAAAAACGGGCTTCGAACGCCCTGACCTTGAACGACGCGATGCACCGCGTCGCCGATTCGCATCCCGATCTGCGCCTGTTCGGCGCGCGCGGCGATGTACTGGCCGCCGAACGCGACCGCGCCGCCCTGCGCCCGGCGCTGATCGCCGGCGCCAGCGTGGAGAATGCCTTCGGCTCCGGCGAATCCAGCGGACTGCGAAGCGCGGAACTGACGCTGACCCTCGCCTCGGTGCTGGAACGCGGCGGCAAACTCGACGCGCGACGCATCCTCGCCCGGCAACGCATCGACGCCCTGGCCATCGAACGCGAAACCCGGCGCCTCGATCTGTTGGCTGAAGTCGCGCGGCGTTATCTCGCTGCAGTGGCGGCGCAGAAGCAGCGCGAGATTGCGCAATTGGATATCGCCCAGCGCCAGCGCACGGTCGCGGGCGCGCGCCGACGGCTGCAGGCCGGCGCATCGCCGGAATCGGTGGTGTTCACCGCAGAGGCTGCGCTCGCGCGCGCCGAATTGGATCGCGACCGCGCCGGACAGCGACTGATCGCGGCGCGCCAGCATCTGGCGGCGCTGTGGGGCGAGCGCGATCCGGATTTCGAGGTCGTCGCGCGCGATCCGCTGGCGCTTCCCGCGATCGACGATTTTTCCGCGTTGGCCGCGTTGGTGCAGGACACCCCGGAGTTGGCCCAGTTCGCCGATGAGCAGCGCATCCGCGAAGCGCGACTGCAACTGGCGCGCAGCGACCGCGCCGCGGACCTGGACTGGCAGATCGGTGTGCGCCGGTCGCAGGCGACGGACGACTTCGGCCTTGTCGGCAGTGTTTCGATGCCGCTCGGCAACCGCTCGCGGGCTCAGCCCGGGATCCGCGTCGCCGAAGCCGAACTCGCATCGCTGGAGATCGAGCGCGAGGCGAAGGGACTCGCGCTGTATTCGACCCTGGCCGAAGCGCACGGGCGTTATCGGGTGGCGCAGCTCGAAGTGCAGCGGCTGCGGAACGAGGTGCTGCCGAAGCTGGGTCAAGCCGAAACGGCGGCCGAGCGCGCGTATCGCGCCGGCGCCATCAGCTATCTCGAATGGGCGCAGTTGCAGTCCGAACGCACCGCGGCGCGCCGGCAACAGCTCGATGTCGCGCTGGACGCCCAACGCGCACTGATCGAAATCCAGCGGCTTACCGGACAGGCGTTCGTCGCCACCGATGCCGCATCCACACAAGGAATCTCACCATGACCTTTCGCATCCCGATCGGCGCAATCGCGCTGTCGTTCCTGCTGGCCGCCTGCGGCGGCGGGTCCTCCGAAGAAGCCGCGCACGGCCATGCGGAAGGCGACGATCACGCCGAAGCTGAAGACATCCGCAAAGGCCGGCACGGCGGCCGGCTGCTGGAACAGGACGGCGTTTCGGTCGAACTGGCCATCGCCGAAGACGGCACGCCGCCGAAATACCAGGCATGGCTGTATCGCGACGGCAAACCGCTACCGCCTACCGCCGGCACCGTCGAAGTGCGGCTCAAGCGCCTGGGCGATATCGCCGAGAACCACGCGCTGAAAGCGCAGGCCGACGGCAGCCTGATGGCATCCAGCATCGTCGGCGAGCCGCATTCCTTCGATGTCGAAGTGATCGCGAACGTCGGCGGGAAGGCCCTGCGCTGGGCGTATCCCAGCTACGAAGGCCGCACTGTCATCGACGCGACCATCGCGCGGGAAGCCGGGATCCGCGTGGCGCCCGCGGCCGCTGGCGTGATCGCCGACGAACACGAAGTCCAGGGCCTGCTGACGCCGGTCGAAGGACGCGTCGCGACCGTGGCGGCGCGCTTCCCCGGCCCCGTGCGGCGGCTCAATGCGAATGTCGGCGACCGGGTCCGCGCCGGCCAGACGCTGGCCTCGATCGAAAGCAACCTCAGCCTGACGAACTATGCGATCGCATCGCCGATCTCGGGCGTCGTCCTGGCCCGCAATGCATCGGTCGGCATGATCGCGACCGAAGCCGCGCCGCTGTTCGAGGTCGCCGATCTGTCGTCGCTGTGGGTGGATCTGCACATCTTCGGCGCCGACGCGCAGCACATCCGCCCGGGCGTACCGGTCACGGTCACGCGCATGAGCGACGGCGTCACCGCCGAAACGACGCTCGAACGCGTGCTCCCCGGCACCGCCACGGCCAGCCAGAGCACCGTCGCGCGCGCCACCATCGCGAATGCCGATGGGCTGTGGCGGCCGGGTTCGGCGGTCAAGGCGCGGATCACGGTCGACCGGCAGCCGGCCGCGCTGGTCGTCCCGCTGGCCGCGCTGCAGATCTTCCGCGACTGGGACGTGGTGTTCGTGCGCGTCGGCGATACCTTCGAAATCAGGCCGCTCGAACTCGGCAAGCGCGATGCGTTGCAGGTGGAAGTGCTGTCGGGATTGAAGGCCGGCGACCAGGTGGTGGTCGAACAAAGCTATGTGGTGAAGGCCGACATCGAAAAGTCGGGGGCGTCGCATGACCACTGATGGAAACGGTCGCGAAAGCAGCAGCGGCATGGGCGATCGAAGCATGCTCGACCGCATCATCCGTTTCGCCATCGCCCACCGGTGGCTGATGATCGCGCTGACGCTGGCGCTCGTCGCGATCGGCGCATGGAGCTTCACCAAACTGCCGATCGACGCCACGCCGGACATCACCAACGTCCAGGTGCAGATCAATACCGAAGCCGCCGGTTATTCGCCGCTGGAGTCCGAGCAACGGGTGACGTTCACCATCGAAACTGCGCTCGCGGGCCTGCCGGGACTGGACTACACGCGATCCATCTCGCGTTATGGGCTGTCGCAGGTCACGGTGGTGTTCAAGGACGGCACCGATCTGTATTTCGCGCGCCAGCAGGTGGCCGAGCGCCTCCAGCAGGTGAAATCGCAATTGCCGCCGGGGCTGGAGCCGGAGATGGGGCCGATCGCCACCGGCATGGGCGAGATCTTCATGTACACGGTCGACGCCAACCCGGACGCGCGCAAGCAGGACGGCACGGCGTGGACCCCGACCGATCTGCGCACGCTGCAGGACTGGGTGGTGCGGCCGCAGTTGCGCAACACGCCGGGCGTGACCGAGGTCAACACGATCGGCGGGTTCGCGCGGCAGATCCACATCACCCCCGATCCGGCCAAGCTCGTTGCGCTCGGTTTCACCCTGCACGATGTCGTCGCCGCCGTCGCCGCGAACAACCGGAACGTCGGCGCCGGTTATATCGAACGCAACGGCCAACAGTTCCTGGTGCGCGCGCCGGGTCAGGTCGCGGATCTCGACGCGATTCGCAACATCGTGCTGGATCGCCGCGACGGCGTGCCGATCCGCGTGCGCGATGTCGCGGAGGTGGGCGAAGGGCCGGAACTGCGCAACGGCGCCGCGACCCAGAACGGCCGCGAGGTGGTATTGGGCACGGTGTTCATGCTGATCGGCGCCAACAGCCGCGAAGTGGCGCAGGCCTCGGCCGCCAGACTCGCGCAAGCCAATAAAAGCCTTCCGCCGGGCGTCTCGGCCAATCCGGTCTACGACCGGACCGCGCTGGTCGACCGCACCATCAAAACTGTTGCGAAGAATCTGGTCGAAGGCGCGTTGCTGGTGATCGTGGTGCTGTTTTTGCTGCTCGGGAATATCCGCGCGGCCTTAATCACCGCGGCCGTGATCCCGCTGGCGATGCTGTTCACGCTCACCGGCATGGTCCGCGGCGGCGTGTCCGGCAATCTGATGAGCCTGGGCGCGTTGGATTTCGGGCTGATCGTCGACGGCGCGGTGATCATCATCGAGAACTGCCTGCGCCGCTTCGGCGATGCGCAGCACGCCTTGGGCCGGGTCATGACCGACGAGGAACGTCTGGACACCACCGCATCGGCGACCGCCGAAGTGATCCGCCCCAGTCTGTTCGGTCTGGGCATCATCGCGGCCGTATACCTGCCGATCTTCGCGCTGACCGGCGTCGAGGGAAAAATGTTCCATCCGATGGCGATCACCGTGGTGCTGGCGCTCACCGGCGCGATGGTGCTGTCGCTGACCTTCGTGCCCGCGGCGATCGCGATGTTCCTCAGCGGCAAAATCGATGAGAGGGAAACCCGCGTCATGCGTTTCGCGCGGCGGGCGTACGCACCGGTGCTGGGCTGGGCGCTGCGGCGGCGCGGCTGGGTCATCGCCGGCGCGCTCGCGTTGCTGACGCTGTGCGGCCTGCTCGCCACGCGCCTGGGCTCGGAGTTCATTCCCAGTCTGGATGAAGGCGACATCGCCCTGCACGCGCTGCGCATACCCGGCACCAGCCTGGATCAGGCGATCAGGATGCAGTCGACGCTGGAAGCGCGCATCAAACGGTTCCCGGAAGTCGATCGCGTCTTCGGCAAGCTTGGAACCGCCGAAGTGGCGACCGATCCGATGCCGCCATCGGTGGCGGACACGTTCGTGATGCTCAAGCCGCAGGCGCAGTGGCCGGATCCGCGCAAATCGAAAGCGCAACTGCTCGCCGAGATCGAAACCGCGGTGAAACAGCTGCCCGGCAACAACTACGAATTCACCCAGCCGATCCAGATGCGCATGAACGAATTGATTTCGGGCGTGCGCGCCGACGTCGCGATCAAGCTCTACGGCGACGATCTGGAACGGCTGGTCGACGTCGGCGAAAGGATCGAAGCCGTCGCCAGGACCGTGCCGGGCGCCGCGGACGTGACCCTGGAACAGGCGACCGGCCTGCCGCTGCTGACGATCACGCCGGACCGCGAGGCGCTGGTGCGCTATGGACTGAACCCGGGCGACGTGCAGGAGACGATCGCGACAGCGATCGGCGGCGAAGTGGCGGGACAGTTGTTCGAGGGCGATCGTCGATTCGATATCGTCGTCCGCCTGCCCGAGCGCATCCGCCAGGATCCTGCCGCGCTGCAGGATCTGCCGATTCCGCTGCGCGGCAGCGGCGACATGCGCGATGCGAACCGCGACGAATCGAGCCGCGCCGCGGCCTGGTTGTCCGGCACGCCGCAGACCGTGCCGCTGCGCGAAGTGGCGAAGATC
>JAYUUH010000413.1:0-3432 GCA_043754745.1 Lysobacter sp. | reverse complement strand
CTCGCCCAGGGCAGCGGTCCGTACACGCTGGCCGCCGGCAGCCGCGACGCCCGCCGCGACCCGCTGCCGGTGGAGCAGGCGCTGGCGCCGCTGCGTTCGCGCCTCGGCGCCGAATGGTCGCCGCCGGTCGCCACGCTCGGCCCGCGCAGCGAAGCCGCCGGTACCCGCGCGTATGCCGAAAAGCCGACGCCGCCGGATTGGCGTCGCTGGCTGCTGTGGGGGTTCCTGGTTCTGGGCGCGGCGATCGTCGGCGGCTTCGCACTGAGTCTGCTGCGCGCGCGGAAGATGGAAGCCTGATTGGGATCACCTTCGATCCTGCTCCGCGATGGCGGCACACGTGATTTCCGATTGGGAACGCGATCCAAAGCATCGTCATCCCAGCGCAAGCCGGAAGTGCCTTAAAACAGCCGCAGGCTGGTCATCCAGCCTTTTCGAGCGGGCGTTGAATATCAAAGCCGAAGACTGGATCACGGCTTGCGCCGGGATGACGGTTCTTTTTCGTCATTGCCGTTTCCCGGGCGATGATTGCCTGCCGCGTAGTCAACAAGGACAATGCGCCTCTGTTTTCAGGAGTCGTACATGACCATCCTTCGCATGACCGATCTCGAACTTGCCGGCAAGCGCGTATTGATCCGGCAAGATCTCAACGTGCCAGTCGCTGAAGGCCGGGTCACCTCCGACCAGCGCATCGTCGCCTCGCTGCCCACGCTGGAGGACGCGCTGGAACAGGGCGCCGCGGTGATGGTGATGTCGCATCTCGGTCGACCGAAGGAAGGCGTGTGGAGCGAGGCCGATTCGCTGGCGCCGGTGGCGAAGCGACTGGGCGAACTGCTCGGCCGCGATGTGCCGCTGGTCAAGGATTGGGTGGACGGCGTCGAGATCGCGCCGGGGCAACTGGTGCTGCTCGAAAACTGCCGCATGAACGTCGGCGAGGGCAAGGACGACGAAGCGCTGGCGCGGAAATACGCCGATCTCTGCGACGTGTTCGTGATGGACGCCTTCGGCACCGCGCATCGCGCGCAGGCCTCGACTCACGGTGTCATCCGCTTCGCGAAGCAGGCAGTCGGCGGGCCGCTGCTGACGGCCGAGCTCGACGCGCTGGCGAAGGCGCTGGAACATCCCGCGCTGCCGCTGCTGGCCATCGTCGCCGGCAGCAAGGTCAGCACCAAGCTCGAACTGCTGTCGTCGCTGGTGTCCAAGGTCGATCAACTGATCGTCGGCGGCGGCATCGCCAACACCTTCATCGCCGCGATGGGTTACGGCGTGGGCAAGTCGCTGGTGGAAATGGATCTGCTGGACACCGCGCGGCAGATCATCGCCGATGCCAAGGCGCGCGGCGCCGACATTCCCATCCCCAGCGACGTGGTGGTGGCTCCGGCATTCGCGGCCGACGCGCCGGCGACGGTCAAGGCCGTCGATGCGGTGACCGCCGACGACATGATCCTGGATATCGGCCCCGAGACGGCAGCGCGCTACGCCGAACTCATCAACAGCGCCGGCACCGTGGTCTGGAACGGCCCGGTCGGTGTGTTCGAATTCGATGCCTTCGGCAAGGGCACCGAAACCCTGGCCCGCGCGATCGCCGACAGCGCCGCGTTCTCCATCGCCGGCGGCGGCGATACGCTGGCGGCGGTCGACAAATACGGCATCGAGAACGAAGTGTCGTACATCTCCACCGGCGGCGGCGCGTTCCTCGAATTCCTCGAAGGCAAGACGTTGCCGGCGGTGGCGGCGCTGGAATTGCGGGCGGGTTGATCGAAGCGGCGGAAGCAAAAGCGCATCGACCCACCGCTGCGCAGGGCATCCTCTTCTGGCGAACGCTCGAAGCGTGAAGCAGGATCGACCCGTGCATCGCCCGCTTCGGCTACGCTCGCGTCGCGGCGATTCCGCCGCCAAGCAACAGGAGTGCTGAGATGAAATTGCGCAACAAGATCGCATTGTTCGGTCTGTCCCTCACGATCCTCGCTTCGGGCGCCGCCATCGCAGGCGGCTGCCTGCAGGGCACCTGGAATTACTACGACGCCAGCGGGCGTCTGGTCGGCGGGCAGACCGTCGGTTGTGGCGAGCTGGACGGCACATGGGGCACGGTCACCGCGAACACCACGTTCAGCCAGGGCTGCGCCAGCAGCTTCTGAATGAACGCGTGAAACTTTGAGACGCTGCGCTCAAAATCCAAGCGACGAAGGCCCGGGAAATCCCGGGCCTTCGTGCGCCATGCGATCGGGTCGCGCATCATCGCGTTGACCGTTGCGAGGATCGATGTTGTATCCCGCTTGCCTCGCAGCAGGGACCATGCGATCGAACGGCACCACGCGGATGCTGTGCGCCGGTCGCACCAGCGGCGGCATCGACAGCTGCCAGGGCGACTCCGGCGGCCCGCTGACCCGCGGCGCCGGCAACACGATCCTGACCGGCATCGTCAGTTGGGGCACGGGCTGCGCGCGCAGCAACCTGCCGGGCGTCTACACGCGTGTCTCGAACACATCGATCCGCAATTTCATCACCCAGGCGGGCTCTGACCGCAGCGCGATGGCGTCGTGATGAACACGATGTCATCGCGTTCCGCGAGGGCTCACTTCGCGACACCAGACCCCCGCTTGGGCGGGGTTTTTTCGTTGGGCGGCGCGGATCGCGCTCGAAACGACAACGATTCAAGAGCAACGATTCACGGATAATGCGCCGACAGAACGATGGCCCGATCACGACAGGAGTTTCCTTGCGCACGCTCTTCTTCGACCTCGACGGCACCCTGATCGACTCCGCCATCGGCATCACCCGCTGCGTGGCGTATTCGCTCGAACGCATGGGCCATCCGGGCCTGCCGGACGCCGAGCTGCGGCGCTGGATCGGTCCCGCGCTGCGGGTGAGTTTCGGTCAACTGTTCGACGACCCGGCCGATATCGAGCGTGCGGTCGAGCTGTACCGCGAGCGTTTCGAGGTCGAAGGCTGGCGCGAACACGACATCTATGCCGGAATCGGTGATGTCGTGGAGGCCGCGCATGCCGCCGGCTATCGACTTGCCGTGGTCACCGCCAAGAACGAGCCGCATGCGCGCAAGATCGTGACCACGCTGCCGTTCGGCCATCGCTTCGAGGACATCATCGGCGCCACCGCCGACGGCCGCCTCAGTCACAAGCCCGAACTGATCGCCGAAGCGCTGACGCGGCTCGATCTGCGCGCCGGGCACTGCACGATGATCGGCGACCGGCACATGGATATCGAAGGCGCGCTCCATCACCGGATGCGCAGCATCGGCGTGCTCTGGGGCTTCGGCGACGAGGACGAACTGCGCGCGGCCGGTGCCGAACATCTGGCGCGAACGCCAAGCGAACTGTCGGCGCTGCTCGCGCGCGGATGACCTGCCGCCAGGCGCGATATCGAAGCGGTCGGCTTGCTGCCGCCCGATGCCGTGGGCACGCCGCAGGGCGGTCA
>JAYUUH010000412.1:0-10375 GCA_043754745.1 Lysobacter sp. | reverse complement strand
CTTCGCCGGCCTTCATGCCGGCGAAGACGTCTACGGGTATGACCTGTCCGGGCCGACGGGTCCGGCACGAGGCGATCCGAGCGGACATCTGCCCCTCCCGGATGGGACAATACATGGCCCGCAGCCCGCCGGGCGCCGCCGAAACGACTCTCGCCCCATGACGACGCCCAGCCGCCGCGATCTCGCCAACGCCATCCGTTTCCTCGCCATCGATGCGGTGCAGGCCGCCAATTCCGGCCACCCAGGCATGCCTATGGGCATGGCCGACATCGCCGAAGTGCTGTGGAACGACTACCTGCAGCACAATCCGGGCAACCCGTACTGGGCCAACCGCGACCGCTTTTTGCTGTCCAACGGCCACGGCTCGATGCTGCACTACGCGCTGCTGCATCTGTCGGGCTACGACCTGTCGATCGACGAACTCAAACAGTTCCGCCAGCTCGACTCCAAAACCCCGGGCCATCCCGAGAACTTCATGACCCCGGGCGTGGAAACCACTACCGGTCCGCTGGGGCAGGGCTTCGCCAACGCCGTGGGCTTCGCGCTTGCCGAGAAACTGCTGGCGCAGCGCTTCAACCGCCCCGGGCTGACCATCGTCGATCACCGCACCTGGGTGTTCATGGGCGACGGTTGCTTGATGGAAGGCATTTCGCATGAAGCCGCGTCGCTGGCCGGCACCTGGGGCCTGAACAAACTCGTCGCGTTCTGGGACGACAACAACATCTCCATCGACGGCCAAGTGCAGGGCTGGTTCACCGACGACACCCCGGCGCGCTTCGAGGCTTACGGCTGGACGGTAGTGCGCAACATCGACGGCCACGACCCGGTGGAGATCAAGACCGCCATCGACACCGCGCTGCGCTCGTCCGACAACCCGGTACTGCTGTGCTGCCGCACCACGATCGGGTTCGGTTCGCCCGCGAAGGCCGGCAAGGAGTCCTCGCACGGCGCGCCGCTGGGCAAGGACGAAGTCGCCGCCACCCGCGCCGGTCTGGACTGGCACCATGCGCCGTTCGAGATTCCGCAGCCCATCGCCGACGGCTGGCGCGCGAACGACGTCGGCGCCGGGCGCGAACTGAACTGGCGCGACCTGTTCGATCGCTACGCCGCGGAATATCCCGAGCAGGCCGACGAATTCTCGCGTCGCATGCGCGGCGAACTGCCGGGCGATTTCGCCGCTGTCGCCGACGCCTACGTCGCGAAGCTGCAGGCCGAAGGCCCGGTGGTCGCCTCGCGCAAGGCTTCGCAGATGGCGATCGAAGCGTTCGCACCGCATCTGCCGGAACTGGTCGGCGGTTCCGCCGATCTGGCGCACTCCAATCTCACGCTCTGGAAAGGCAGCAAGTCGGTCGCGGGCAGCGACCCCGACGCCAACTACGTCTATTACGGCGTGCGCGAATTCGCGATGACCGCGATCAGCAACGGCCTGGCGCTGCACGGCGGGTTCCTGCCGTACGACGCGACGTTCCTCGTGTTCAGCGACTACGCCCGCAACGCGGTGCGCATGAGCGCGCTGATGGGCGCGCGGGCGATCCACGTCTACACCCACGATTCGATGGGTCTGGGCGAAGACGGCCCGACCCACCAGCCGGTCGAGCATCTGGCCTCGCTGCGCTACATCCCGCACAACGACGTGTGGCGCCCCTGCGACGCGGTCGAGTCCGCGGTGTCGTGGCGCGCGGCGATCGAGCGCGCGGATGGCCCGTCGTGCCTGGTCTTCTCGCGCCAGAACCTGGCGCACCAGGCGCGTTCCGACGCGCAGGTCGCCAACATCCGCCGCGGCGGCTACGTGCTGAAGGACAGCGTCGGCGCGCCGGAATACATCCTGATCGCGACCGGTTCGGAAGTCGGCCTCGCGATACAAGCCGCCGCCGAACTCGGCGACGGCGCGCGCGTGGTGTCGATGCCGTAGACCGATGTCTTCGACCGCCAAGACGCGGCGTATCGCGAATCGGTGCTGCCGAAGGCTTGCCGCAAGCGCATCGCCATCGAAGCGGGCGTGCGCGATTTCTGGGGCAAATACGTCGGTCTCGACGGCGCGGTGATCGGCATGGACGGCTACGGCGCCTCCGCGCCGGCCGAAAAGCTCTATCCGCATTTCGGCATCACCGTCGACGCCGCGGTCGCTGCGGCGCGGGCGCTCTGATCGGAACTCGCGGGTCGACGCGCATCGACCCGCCCGGAGACTAGGACACTAGGATGATCCAGCCGGCCAATCGCATCTCGCCCACCTGGCGTACCGACATCGACGGGCGCAGTGTCGCGGTGTACGACGGGCTGATGCCCGAACCCGAGCTGCTGAAGCTGTGGTCGGTGTTGAACCGCGCCGGCTACACCCGCACCGAGATCGCGCGCCCGGATACCGCCGAGCACCGGCACTGGGCGACCGAGATCGCGCTGGACGCGCTGCAGGGCATGCCGTTCTTCGCGCCCACGCTGGCGGCGGTGGGCGATTTCGCGCCCGCGCAACGCTATCGGGCCTATCGCAGTTACGTGAATGTCGCGCACTACGGCGACATGTTGTTCACCCACACCGATGCGCATCCGAACGCCGGCGAACTCACCGCGCTGTGGTACATCTGCGACCGCTGGGATATCGAGTGGGGCGGCGAGACGATGTTCTACGACGGCACCCGGGACGTGCGCGCCGCGGTCACGCCGCGTCCCGGTCGGCTCGCGATTTTCGACGGTGAATTGCGTCATGCCGGCCGTCCGCCGAATCGCGTGTGCTACGTGCCGCGATTCACGCTGGCGTTGAAGCTGGAGCGGATGCGCGATTGAGTCGCGGCGCGCGGCCCGGATGCGCGGACAGCGTCTGAATCGCCGCAGGCGTTCCGTGAAAGTGCCTCGATAGGTCGACGCGGACTACCGCAGCCGACGACCCCCGTGAAGGGGACATGCCAGACGAAATCCGTCGCAACGAATTCCGCCGCTCGCTGGTCGAAGCGATGCTCAATGATCGGCACCCGGGAAAGCCACACCGGCCGCCGCCCGGAACTTGTGGAAAGAGCCGCATCTCGCGCGTTGCCATCGACAACGGCCCCCTGCGCGCGCTGAGGAGCGCTGCCCCACCGTCGCGTAACTGCCGCACAACCGCGCTGGCGCGATGTCCTGCGCTCGGCTTATTGCGTGCTGGTCAACGCGCGATGGAATCGCAGGTGCGCGAAAACCTGCAGCGACGCGTCGACGCAGTGCTGGCTTATACGCGGCGCAGTGCGTTGGTTCGGGTGTTGTGATGTGACCGCTGGATGACGAATGCCCATGCGAAAAATTGCGGATATCTCGTGTTGACGGCCCCCAGCGAAGGGGCTAGCGTGGCCGTCGTCACGGATCGCGGCTCCAGCCCGTTGCCGGACCCGATCCAGTCGCCGCGGGTGAAACTCGATGGGCTCAGGCTGCCCGGACATCGATGGTCAAGCGAAGGGAACAGACATGACGCGCGACGAGCAGGGGCAGAGTCTCGATCGGATCCTTCAGATATTTCGGGGCTCGGCCTGGCACGACATCGAGCGCAGTGCGGTTGCACGCAGCTCCCTCCGCAACAGGTCCATGCACTTGGTGAGTGGCCGCGCCGGCATCGCGCTCTCAATGCTGCTGATGGTCATGAGTGGCGGTGCGGCCGCCCAGGAAAGCGGCCGAAGCTGGCAGGTTTCCGGTGGCGGCACCTATAACACCCAGCGCGAAGCCGAACTGGAAATCCAGGGTCGCGGCGGCGATTGGTCACATGTGCGGGTAATCAAGCATCAGGAGATCACGGAGGCCAAAGTCAATGTGACCTATTGGATGGGCGTCGCGCCATCGCAACTGCAGGAATGGAGCTACGAGGGGCTTTTCGGAAGTCCGGCGGTCAATGTGTCTGCCACTGAAGAGGAACTTCGTTCTAAATACATCCTCAAATACAATCAGAGGAGTGTTGCCGATGGGTGTACGGCTAACGCTACAGCGGAACGCACGAACGAGTGGGCTGCGGTGCAATTCTGGGGAGATGGTGTCAGTTTTCGTGAGAGGGCGCGCTTCAGTATGAGGTATCAGGCCAAGGGAATCTTCAATCCAACTGTCTGCTCGTCCTTTACCGCAGAGGAAAATCCCGGGCGCGTACGTGCGCGTTGCGCAAACCCATCGATGACATGGCAGGACACGGAACAACGTTGCGAGAACAGGAATCTGTCGGCGACGATCACCTCCAAGCCGCTGCTGTGCGACCGTTGCGGCATGGTCGGCAATCCCAGCGATGTGACAACCGGGGACAAATACGAGCCCGAGCCGGACATCGATCTTGGCTGGGTCGCGTTTTCGCGTCATTACCATTCCGGCGCGACCAATGTCGGCGGCGGTTTCGGTTACGGCTGGACGCATTCGCACAACGTGCGTCTCGCCGTCGAGTTCGGAGCTGCGTCTTTCATCGGACTGATCCAGGCCGATGGCTCGCAGCTGCCGTTCAAACGTCTCGACACCAACCTCTATGAAGACACCATCGGCAGGGGGGATCGGCTGGTATTGAGCGGCAATAGCTGGACGCTGCACCAGCAACAGCGGCTAATGGAGTTCAATACGGAGGGGCGCCTGACTGCGGTGCGCAACGAGGACGGCACCTCCCTCGTCTACGTCTACAACAATCTTTCCCAGCTGACCACGATCACCCACAACACGGGACGCCGCCTGGAGTTCGGTTACGACCCGGGTGCGCCGATCGGCGTGTCGCGCATCCTGTCGGTGGCCGTGAACGGCGTGGTGCAGATGAGTTACGCCTATACGCCGGCAGGCCTGCTGGATGCGGTGACCTATGCCGATCTACGGCAGCGTAAATACCATTACGAAGACCTGCGTTTCCCCTCCAATCTCACCGGCATCACCGACGAAAACAACAGTCGCTACAGCACCTTCGCCTACGACGACAAGGGGCGGGTGCTGTCGAGCGTGCATGCCGGTGGCGTCGAGGGCACGCAGCTGGTGTACACCGCCAGCGGCGGCGCGCAGGTGACGGATGCGAACAATCTGGTCACCGACTATGCCTTGACCAGCGGTGCGGACGATCGCCCGCGCAAAGTCGCGGACGTGACGCGTCCCACCAGCAGCGTGAGCCGGACCTACAACGATGTAGCGATCGATTTCCGCCGTCGCCTGAATACGTATGTCGATCGCAATAATGTGACCACGAAATACGGCTACCAGACGCTGACCGATGCCGTGACCCAGCGCGTAGTCACGCGCTATACCACGCAGGAGGCTTTCGAGACGACCAGCGAGCGCTCGAGCGTGGTCGACCGTGACCTTGCGACCAATCGCTTGACCCTGCAGCGGGTCGGCAATCGGGAACTGCGCATCGCCCGCAATGCGCGTCTGCAACCGACGACGGTACAGGCAACGGATATCGCGACCGCACTCACTCGCACCAGTACGATCGCGTACTGCGAGACCGCGGATGTCGCGGCCGCCAACAGCACCTGTCCCATCGTTGGTCTGGTGATGGAGCTCAACGGCCCGCGTCCCGAAGTCGTCGACGTCTTCAAGGACATCACGCGATACGAATACCGGTCGGCCGATGAACCGACCTGCACCGCTTCGCCCGCGACATGCCCGTACCGCAAGGGCGACGTGTGGAAGATCACCAATGCGAAAGATCACGTCGTCGAAGTCCTTGCCTACGACGTCGCCGGGCGCACGAAGTCGGTCAAGGACGCCAATGGCGTCATCACCGACTTCGAATACAGCCCGCGCGGTTGGTTGCTCAAAACCAAAATCCGCGGCACCGACAACGGCACCGAAACCGACGACCGCATCATAAAGGTCGACTACTTCGCCAATGGAACGGTGGAGCGGATCACGCAGCCGGATGGCGTGTATGTCACCTTCGGCTACGATGCCGCGCATCGCTTGACCAGCATCGCCGACCGCGACGGCAACACCATCACCTACTTGCTGAACAACGCCGGCGAACGGGAGGGGGAAGAAACCCGCAATGCCGCCGGCAATCCGGTGCGCACGCTCTCGCGCATCTACAACACCCTGGGGCAGTTGGAGAAGGTGCGAATCCCGCATCCGGATCCTGCGATCGTCACTGGTCGACACGGATTTCGGGTACGACGCCGAGGGCAATCTCGACAAGGTCACCGATGCGCTGGCGCACCAGACGCGCAACCAGTACGACCCATTGGGCCGCCTGAAACGCACCCTGCAGAACGCGACCGCCCCGGTCGCCGCCCCCGACCGCGCCGAAACCGTGTTCGAGTACGATGCCCTGAATCGACTGACCAAGGTCACTGATCCCAACCAACTCGACACGAACTATATCTACAACGGCTTCGGCGAACAGACGCGGCTCGAAAGCCCGGATACCGGCTTCACCCACTACCGTTACGATGCTGCCGGTAATCGTACGCAGCAGACCGACGCCAACAGTCGCATCACCGACTATGTCTACGACGGACTCAACCGGATCACCGCGATCGACTATATCGATCTCGCTGGAGAAGCCGGCAACGATGCGACGTATGCGTACGACATCGCGCAGAGCGTTTGCCCGGCGGGCGAGACCTTCCTCGTCGGCCGACTCAGCCGGATGACCGACGGCAGCGGTGAAACCGCCTATTGCTACAACCGTTTCGGCGACCTGACGCGCAAGGTGCAGATCACCCAGGACAAGACCTTCGTGCTGCAGTGGGAATATGCCGCCAACGGTCGCTTGCAGAAGTTGATCTATCCGGATGGTCTGGCCGTGGAGTATCTGTACGACACGCAGGGGCGGCCTACCGAGATCAACGTGGCGACATCGATCCATCGCCGGCAGTTGCTGCGCAGCGCCACGTATCACCCGTTCGGGCCGGTGCAGCAGTGGACGTACGGCAATGGCCGGCTGATGCAGCGCACGCTCAACAAGAACTACCAGCCCGGCATCGTGGAGGACGCCGCGGCGGGCGGCATCAGCGAAGGCTACAAGTTCGACGCGATCGGCGATCTGGAATCGCTGCAATACTCGAGCCAGGACGCGCCGTCGCGCCGTGTCTACGACCATGACGCGCTGAGTCGGCTGACCTTGGCCAATGATGCGGCCGGCGTGGTGCAACAAAGTTACGCCTACGACAAGACCGGCAACCGTATGCAAGCCAATGTCCGGGAGACCGTCGTCATCGGCGACGGGGGTGGCGGCGGCCCGGGCGGCCCGGGCGGCGGCGGCACGACCACGCGGCTGACCACCAGCACCTACGCTTACGTGCCCGGCAAACACCGGCTGTGGACGACCGGCACTATCGAACGTCGTTATGACCTTGCCGGGAACCTGATCTGGATCGGACCGAAGAGCGTCGACGAGGCCCCGGATCAGCCGCCTGGAGATCCGCTGGAGAGCGCCGCGTACAGCGGCACCGAGCAGCCGACCTCGGGCATCGGCATGGAAGATGGCGGTGAAGCGCCGCCCGGGCTCGTCGAGCGCGAGTTCACGTACAGCGGCATGAACCGGATGCGCAGCGTGACCTACGGCGGCAATCTGTTGATGAGCTACCGCTACAACGGCCGGGGCGAGCGGGTCTACCGCACCGGCAGCAACGAGGCCGTGCATACGGTGTTCGACGAAAGCGGCCACTGGCTGGGCGACTACGACGCGAACGGCGCGGTGATCCAGCAGGCGATCTGGTTCAACGACCTGCCGGTGGGGCTGGCGGCTTCGATCAACGGCAGCGTGCGCCTGCACTACGTCCAGCCGGACGCGCTGGGCACGCCGCGGGTGGTGATCGACCCGCAGCGCGACGTGGCGGTGTGGCGCTGGGATCTGGCGGGCGAAGCCTTCGGCGATGGCGCCCCGGACGAAGACCCGGATGGCGACAGCCACCGCTTCGTGCTGGACATGCGCTTCCCGGGCCAGCAGTACGACAGCGCGACGGGGTTCAACTACAACTACTTCCGGGATTACGATCCGAGTACGGGACGCTATGTGCAGAGTGATCCGATTGGGTTGAGTGGCGGTATCAGCACCTATGGTTATGTCAGTGGAAACCCGATGACACGCGTAGACCCGTTAGGCTTGGTAGATGTAAGGTTGGAGCGTGACGCGCAGTTATATGCAGCAGGTGTCATTAAGGAGTTGCCAAAACGTCAGTTGCCGAGTAAGTGCGAATTAGAAGCCAGGTCTGATTGGGCTATAAATATGACTGAAGTTGGCGCAATTGCCGGATTTGCATTGGATGTCGCCGGTATTGAAATCAATATTTTTGATGACCCTGGTGTTTCTGCTGGCGATTACGACGAAGCTGAGACGCCTGCTGCAGCCATGGGCCATGTTGCGGATTCTTACGCTAGGCGGTATGAGCGACACTCGCGTAATGTTGGTGCTCGCGCAGCGGAGTCAGGAATTCATTATTCTGTACGCAACGGGCGTGTAAACAGATCTTTAGCTTCACGCTTAAGAGCTGTTGCATATCGACGAGGAGCCTCAGTACTTGGCCCGATAGGCGCGACAGCCCAGCTAGCGATTGATACCAAAAAATGCGGGTGCCCAGAATGAAGCTGACTCTGACTAAGAATGCACAGTTATCTTGGTTTTTTCTGGCGGCAGTTGCTGCAGTTGGCGAGTGCCTGTTTGTCGTGAATGTATCGGAGCCGCAAAGCGAATTTCCACTGCCTACTATATTTCTTTACATCGGATTCTTTTGGTTGCTGTGGGCATACGCCAGAATTGAAAAACCAATTCAGGCAGTAGTGAAGTTGCCGAAGGTCGCTGTCTGGATTATTTTTGCATCGATTATTTCGATGATTGCATACGCTTACGATCATCAATCAGAGGTTATGGAGAACGCGCAGTGGTTTGGGAAATTTGTTTCCCTTCACGCGATTTTGGTCGGAGCGTACTCGTTCGCTTGTGTGGCACTTTTCTTTGGCGATGATTTTTTCTGGCCAGCTTCTAAGTTGTTGAAGTTTGGAAGAGAATTTGATCGATCATAACGATCATGCGTTGCGATGGAAAGTAAGGCACCCGAGAATCGGATGCCGTCGGATGAAAACAACAAGCCCGCGCACTGCGCGGGCTTGTTGTTTATGCGTTGCCCTGCAGCATTGAGTCGATGACTTGCGCGATAGCGCGCTGCTTGGCTTTTGACAGTGTTCCGATCAGTTCGAGCTGCTGCTGAATCTTCTTCTGCGGTCCGCGCTTCTTCGGCGCGGCGGTTGTTGTGTGTGCTTCGTCGTTGACGAGCGCATCGAGCGTGGTGTCGAGTGCCTGTGCGATGACCGGCAGCAGCGAGACGGGAACACGACGTCGTCCCTTCTCGAACGAGTTCATCGCCTGCTGGGAAATCCCCAGCATCTCCGCGAATTGCACTTGGGTGAGTAACGAAGGACTGTAGAGGTCGCTTCATCCGCAGGCGCGCCGCCAGGCGGCTCATGTACGCCGACGGCACCGACATCGCAGTGGACCTCGCGGACCTACGGCTACCTGCCGGGCAATCACCGGGTGGCGACGATCGGCAACACCGAGCGGCACTACGATGCTGCGGGGAATACGATCCGGGTCGGCCAGCGATCGACCGACGTCATGCCGCCGAATCCCGAAGATCCGCCGCAGGGCGACCCGCTGGAGAGCGCCGCGTACAGCGGGACGGAGCAGGCGAGGATCGGTATCGACGACGGAAACGCAACGCCGCCGGGCATCGTGACCAGGACGTTCGCGTACGACGCCGCGAACCGGATGGCCAGCGTGAGTCAGGGCGGCAATCTGACGATGCGCTATCGCTACAACGGCCTGGGCGAGCGGGTGTACCGCACCGGCAGCAACGAGGCCGTGCAACGGTGTTCGACGAAAGCGGCCACTGGGTGGGCGACTACGACGCGAACGGCACGGTGATCCAGCAGGCGATCTGGTTCAACGACCTGCCGATGGGCCTGGCGGCTTCGATCAACGGCAGCGTGCGCCTGCACTATGTCCAGCCGGACGCGCTGGGCACGCCGCGGGTGGTGATCGACCCGCAGCGCGATGTGGCGGTGTGGCGCTGGGACCTGGCGGGCGAAGCCTTCGGCGATGGCGCCCCTGCCGAAGACCCGGATGGCGACAGCCACCGCTTCGTGCTGGACATGCGCTTCCCGGGCCAGCAGTACGACAGCGCGACGGGGTTCAACTACAACTACTTCAGGGATTACGATGCCGCTACGGGCAGGTATGTAGAGAGTGATCCGATTGGGTTGGCGGGCGGCATCGGTACGTATGGTTATGTTGGCGGAAATGCGCTGAGAAATATCGATCCGCTCGGGTTGGCATCTCCGAGCACTGGTGTAGCTCTCCCTCGTCCGATCGCGCAGCCGTTGCCTAGGATTCCGGCGTTTGAAATTCCAGCATGGATACGCGGGTTAGCTCGAGTGGGAAGTGGGCCTATTGGTGCGGTGATTGGTT